>JAPLFM010000220.1:56040-67008 GCA_026390675.1 Candidatus Kapaibacterium sp.
TAATGAAGTTCAATTATTTGTTTAGCAATATAAAGTCCAAGACCAGTAGAAGATTCTCCGGCTGTAGGTCTGGCAGAAAGTCTTTGAAACTTACCAAATAGTTTTTGCATATCTTCTTCTGTCAAACCTGGTCCATTATCCTTTACAGAAAATGTAATTCTATTGTTGCTTTTCTTTAAACTTATATAAATTTCTGAATCACTAGGAGAATATTTAATTGCATTACTTACAATATTTTCCATTGATTCTCTGATTTTGAGAGCATCACCATTAACTACATATTCCTCGTCGTATGAATGTATATAATTTATTTTTTGGTTTTTATCATTTGCAAGAGGTTGATTTTGATAAATAATAATATTTACTAATTCACCAAAATCAAATATTTGTCTTCTTAGGTTCATTTGCCCTGATTCAATTACTGATGTATTTAAAAGCTCCATAATTAGTTCGAACATGTGTTCTGATGTGCTATATATTTGATCTAACATTTCTTTGTTTTGAGAGTCCTTTTCTTCAACTTCTGATTTAATTATTTTAGTCAAACTCATAATTAAATTAAGTGGATTTTTTAAATCGTGAGCTGCCATTCCCAACAAATCTACTTTTAAATCATTAGCTTCTTTCAATGCTTTAATTGCAATTTGATTTATCTGTGAGGATGCTACAATTAACTGATAACTATCTAAAATTCGAATATTTCCATTCTCATGTTGTATAGCAATAGGATCATCAAAAGCTTCTTTTTCTCTATTTAATACAATTTGAACAGCATCTATAATTTGCATTTCTGCTGGTAGAATAGTAGGTTTGTTCAAATTCATGGTTTCTAAAAGTAATTCTACTGGACCAGATGAATACAATTCCTTTCTATAAGGTTTACTCAAGAATTCAAAAAATCTTTTGCGTGATATTATTTGAATACACTGTTGCTCATTTAATATTGCTATTCCAGGGATTGAATTATTTTCATTTAAAATACTTCGAGCATTTAAAACTAAATCATTTACATCTATATATGATTCAATAATTGGTAACTCATTTAAAGTTGATTTTAAATTTAAGTTGATAGTTTTATCATTTATTACATTGTACATTTTTTTATATGACTATAATTGGCAAATAAATAATTACTTCGGTTCCAACATTTAATTGGCTGTTTATTTCAAATTTACCGTTATATATACTTACTAATTCTTTTGCTAAAATCAATCCAAGTCCTGCGCCTTGTTGCTCGTAATAGTTCCTATCAAATTGTTTGTATGCGCCAACATTTTCTAATTGCTCCGCAGTCATACCAATACCAGAATCAAAAATACTTATTTTATATAAATTATTTTCAATATGAGAATTGATTTTTATTGGAGTGCTAAAAACAGAAAATTTAATTGCGTTTTCAATTAACTCAAAAATTATTTTATGGAAATGATAATATGGCAACCCTATAATACAATTTTCAATAGAATATATAATATCATTTTTTCTATTAGTATCATTTTGAAAAGTATATATTATTTCTTCAATTATTTCCTTTGAATTGTAAATCCTGTTTTTTTCAATTTCTATATTTGTTTCGCTTGGATGAATTAGTTGAAGTTTTGTATAAAGAATTATATTTTCTGTAAGTCTTGACAAATAATTCCCTGCATTTACAATAGCTTTTGACATGTCTTTTATTTCATTTATGTCTATTAAAACTTTAGGATTTACATCAAATTTTTGATTAGTTATATCATATATAGCATTTGAATATCCTAATATTGTATTTAAAGATGTTCTAAATTCGTGAGGTAGTGCTATTGAAATACTCCCTTTTAAATTACTTATTTGCTCTTCATATTTTTGTTTTATTTTGTCAATTTTTAAGAAGTAATTATGAATTTTTTCTGATAAATGCTTTGAATTAATTGGGGTATGTATAATTCCATCAGCATTTTGTTCCATTCCTAAAATTTCTTCAGAATCAAGTTTGTTTTTAGGGACTAATAAAATTATTGGTATGAATTCATTATAAAGTTCGCTTCTGATATATTGAAAAAAATCGGTTCCTTCAAAGTTATTAATAAATGGAGAAATGAGAAGTAAATCGGGAAGGTTTTTTTTAGTTAGGTATCTAGCTTGTTGAAAGTCATTAGCAATAAAAAAGGTAAAATCGTCAATATTATAACTCGAACTATTTATTGATTCAATGAGATCTTCATTATTATCAAAAATAATTATTTTCTTCTTTAACATTTACATAAAATCCACATTTTAAAAAAACTAAATTAAGCTATTACAAAGAAGTTAGTATTTGTTTTGTGTTAAAGTTTGGTTAAAGAAATACTAATATCTGCTTTGTTAGTAAATTAATTATTTGTAATTTGAAAATATTTAAATTATATTTTATAACAAACTATTGGTTTCTTATGAAAAGACTTAATATCATTAGTTCTATTTTTATTTTCATTTCAATCAATTTGTTCTCTCAAAACAATAACCTTGGTGTGAATTTAGACCACGCAAATGCTTTTGTAAATCTGGCAAATCATATAAATAGCTACAGCAATGTAAAAAGCTATGACCTTCTTGGCTGGCCCCAAAGCGATTTCAATATTTTACTTGATGGTCGCCCTGTAGCAGAGTGGAATAAAGATATTGATGATCCTGAAGTATTTAGATTAAATAAAAGTGGTAGATACAAATGTAGTTTCAATGGTTCTGCAAATGTTGTTGTAGCTTGGTCTGTAGTATCAATAGAAAATAAAACTTATGATGCAAATACTAATACTACCTATTTTGATTTAATAATTGGTGGTTATCCAGAGGCAGGCCACGGCTTAGTATATTTCACTTTTTCGAATACTAAACGAAGTGCAAATGATCCTTTAAATTCAGGAATAACAAATCTAAAAATAAATAGACCTGGCTATCAGATTGATACCAAAAAGATATTTACGGATGAATATCTTTCTCTTTTGAAATCAGCTGATTTTGCTTGTTATAGGTTCTATGGACTTGAAAATGTTTGGGGTTCAGAGCCTAATTATCCAAATAAAACAGTTTGGAGTAAGCGTAAAACTCCAAATGATGCTTCTCAAATGGCCATGACTACAATGAATGGCAAAAGAGATGAATGGTGTTGGGAATATATAATCGAACTTTCAAACATACTTAAAAAGGATATTTGGATTAATGTTTGTATATCAGCTGATTCGGATTATGTTATTAATTTAGCAACTTTGTTAAAAGCCAAACTTGACCCTAGCATTAATATTTATGTTGAGAATAGTAATGAAGTTTGGAGCCCTACTCAAGAAACGCACGGACCATATAACAAAGCTCAATCTGATTTTTATAAAATTACTTTTGATCAAAATTACGCTAGAAGAACTATAGAAGTTTCAAATTTATTTGAAAAAGTATATGGAAAAGCTGAAATGAATAAAAAAATAAGAGTTGTACTTGGAGCTCAACAGGCTTATGGTGGACGTTCTGACATACATTTTGACTATATAAACAAGAATATTGGTTCTCCTAAAGAATATATTTATGCACTTGCTCCTTCATTATACTTTGGTTCAACCAAACCAAATGTTGATACAAGTGGAATTAATCAAGGCATGATAGAAGATATAAATTCACAAATTGCTAGTACTACCGATAGAAAGGGACATTTGGCAAGAGCTAAAAAGTGGGGTTTGGTTGGTGGTTGTGTTTCTTATGAGGGTGGTCCAGGATTGCCTTCAGGTGGAAATAAAACTAACTTAGCAAATCAAATACTATCTAATAGAACATATAAAATGATAGAAATAATTAAGAAAAATTATGAAGAAGGTTGGTTTGATTTAGGTGGGAACTTGGCAATGTATTTTACTATCTTTAGCCCATATTCTCGCTATGGATGCTGGGGGATTACAGATGATTATACAAATCCTGAAAGAAATTACAAGATGCAAGCTGTTAAAGAAATAATAGGTAGATCTGTACCAAAACTTTCAGTTTCATCTAATACTTTGACAATTGCTTATGCTTCTAACAGCAAAGCTAATTTTAATATTAAATCAAATACTAATTGGACATTGAATGTAAATCAAACTTGGCTTAAAGCAAGTAATACAATTGGAAGTGGAGATGCTACTATCACTTTGACAGCTGATGAAAACAAAAACGCAAATATAAGAAATGCCTATATTGAAATTATTACCATTGGTAGTAATTCTAAAACTATAAATGTTATTCAAGAAGCAAATACATCAAGTGTAGAAGATGGCAATTCTAAATTTCTACTTTCAGCTTCTCCAAACCCTTTTAGATCTGTAACAACCTTAATTTACTATTATAGTGAAATTGAAAATAATATTAATATTAGGGTTTTTAATGAATTAGGAATTGAAGTGCTTAAGTATTCAAATTTATCCTCTTGTGAAGGAATAAATAAATATCAAATTAATTTGAATAATCTTCCAAATGGAGTTTATTGTGCTGAAATAAATGATGGCGTGACTTCATCATTTTTAAAAATGATAAAAGTAAAGGAATAGTGAGAAAATGATTTGGAACAACTGAAGATAATAGAATAATTACCCAACTGGTAAACTTACGTAAAACGTAGTTCCTATATTAACTTCGCTTTCAACCCATATTTTACCATTATGTTTTTCAATGAAATCTTTACAAAGCAACAATCCTAATCCTGTACTAGGTTCTTTGTCAGTTCCTGGTCGGGAAGTTCTTTCATTTATTCGAAACATTTTTGAAAGTAACACTTTATCCATACCTATCCCACTATCTTTAACAAAAAAACAAATATTCTCATTAGTGTTTTCTGAAATTCCTACCTCTACAGCTCCTCCCTTTTTTGTAAATTTAATTGCATTTGAAATTAAATTCCTTAAAATAGTATTTAACATAAGTTTATCAGCTGTTATTAAAGTTTCTAAAGGAACTCTGTTGCTAAGCTCAATTCCTTTTTTTCTAACTACTTCTGATTGTAGTTCTACAATCTGTTGAATAGAATAAGATAATGGGCATATTTCAGGTTCATATAAAGTTACTCCTTTTTGCATCAAAGACCATTCAAGCAAATTACTTAACAATTCATACAAATTCTTAGCAGAGTCATTCAAAAGTTTAATATATAGCTCTATTTCTTCTTTGGATAATTCCCATAGTCCTTCTTGCATAATTTGAGTTAAACCAAGGAATCCACTAAAAGGTGACTTTAAATCGTGAGAAATTATAGAAAAAAATTTGTCTTTGTCATTGTTAATTTCTTTAAGTCTAAAATTCAACTCATATAGTTTCATAGCCCCTTCTTCCACCTTCTGTTTTGCATCTTCAACTTTTTTTCGTTCCATAGTATAGTGATTATGTAAAAAATCAACAACCCAAAAAAGTAAAAAAGAAACGATAATTATTTTGGAAATGTGTTCTGCTATTCTTTTGTTTTGAGAAATAAATGGTACAATTATGTCTGGTTTAAATATTTGTATTAAAAAATTAGATAATATTAAGAGGATGAAAAATAGAAGAAGATATTTTTTTTCTTTTGAAGGAACAACTATAAGCCCAACAATAAAAGTTAACAATTCTAATAAAATATTTGCACCGTCTATACCTCCTTTAAAGATCCAAACAATTGAATTGAAAAGGATAGCTATCATTATTGTAGGTGTTACATATTTTGAATTAAATTTAACGTATCTAATTAAATAGTAAATAAATAAAAGGTAAACCAAAAATATTAAAGGTAAAACCGTAGTTATAATAGGAAGTTTTAAAAAAAGGTTTGAAAAAATAAAAGCTGACATTGCTACTATACCAACTATTACAGATGAAAAGAACAATTTGTTTTCAAGTGAATACTCTTTTTCATTCTTAAAAATGTAATTTAATAATTTATTATATATGTATTTAATCATACAAATCCCATTATTATAATAATATGTAAAAAGGAATGCTTTCAAATATACGTTTTTTTTAATTATTAGCTAATAAAAAGTGATAATAATAATAATAATTTTTTACGGATTTCAAAAGTTTTGTATTTTGACTAATTAAGTAGGTGTATATCTTCATACTATTAAACATTTTGAAAACAAATCAAATTTTGCACAACTCAATTATATTCTATATTTTCATTTATATTAGCAATATTCTTTGCATTATTTACTAATTTTGTAATGGGAATAGATTTCCCAAATTCAAATAAAAGATTTTCGAGATTGGTTTAAAATTATGAAAGCTAAAATTATATTAAATATATTGGTATTATTATTTATTACCTTAATCGTAAATTCTTGCGATTCTGGAAGTAATTCTATAAATAATGATAAACACATTGATACAATAAGAATTGATGCAAATACACAAATTTATTTGTACGATTCTATTCAAAATGAATTAACATTAAATGTTACATTCAAAGTACCAATTACAGGTATTTTTTATTTTGAAAGACGTATTGATTTAATCGAATCTTACGGATTTAAAGTTATTGGGAATAATGGAACAATTTTTTATAAAGGTGATAGTTTGAATACCGAGCTTAATATATTTGTAAGGTCAATATACAGTCATTTTATAGAATCAAGGACTTACACTTAAATGAGAATTACAAAATACAAGCATTTGCGGTTATTTACAATCCTGATTACAAAACTTTAGATACAACATATTCAAATATTGTTTCATACACACCTAAAAATAATTTGAAACACTGGCAGAAAGCAGCAAATTTTCTAATTTACAATCACGACAATTCTGACTTGGTTTATTTTGTAAATGGTAATAATATTTACTGTTTTGGATATTTTGGATTTAAATCTAAGTTTAATATATATGATGCGTATTGGACTGATGGCAAAGAGTTAAATATGGGGAATTGGGAAATTTATCCTTCACATAAATTTATTACTGTTGTAGGCAACCAATATTATTTTATAAGACCAAATCTAATAATAATATGGGATTATGTCAAAGGGAAATCCTATCAATATTCATTGGATAATGATGTAATTCAAAATGATTTTTTATTTAGTATTGGTTCTGATATATATTTTGGAGGTGGTAAATCTACAAATTCGTCATCTAATAATACAAATTTTTGGAAGTTTCAAACAACTAATATCGAATTAGTAGAATTATCAAATTGCCCTGAAATGTATGATGTCTATATTTCATTGACTATGAATGGTAAAGGATATGTAGCTAGTAAAGATTCATTAAATAGTACTAAATTAAATACATGGGAATTTGATCCAACTAATAATACTTGGACAAAAATGGCTGAATGTCCAATAATATCTAAAAATTATCATTATATATTACCTCAAACTACTGGAACTGATAAGTTATATGTTTATAGTGATGGTACAATTTGGACTTTCACACCTAATACTAACAAATGGGAAATATTTTCAAAAGAGCCATTAATAATGTTGCAAGATTATGTAAATTATCCTATGTTAGTTTATATACAAGGCAATTTGTATTTAAGCTATACAGGATATTATGGATATTGTAATTATTTATTTAAATACATAAATTAATAAATGAAAAAACTATATTAATATTTATTTTATCAGCTTAGGCAGTGTTTACGCAAACGTCAAATGAATATATTAAAGAAATTAAAGATTGGGATGAAAGTAGAATTATAAGGCTAAAATCTGAAACAGGTTGGCTCAATTTGACAGACAATTGTTTTATAAATAGATTGTTTTACAAGATATTTATAGTTTATATAACTATAATGATTGATTACAAATGCCAAAATAACATAAGGAACAGTTTCAATTTTAAATAAAAAAATCCTGAACTTAAAATAAGTCAGGATTTTTTGTAAAATTTAATATAATTATATTTATTTTAAAACTTCTATCACTTCATTGTTATTTTTCATAAATTTTTCACCATTTTTTACAACTAATGTATATGAATCAATATTAGAATTTAGCAAATCACTTGTTTCTGCAGGTGCCCATACATCTCCAGTTACTTCATAACCTGCAGTAAAGAAACCACTATAAATAGAAATAACAGCATTTGTCAAATAAACTCCACCAGGTGCTTTTTGAATACAAGCATCAGCAGCGCTTTTTAAATTCGACTGAGCAAAGAATCTTATATCATCTCCAGTAAATCTTCCAACCATTTTGTATTTTGTGTTTTTCTCATAGTTTTTTGTAGAAACAATAGTGAAATCACCGATACGAACTGAACATGAAGTAAGCAATATAGATAATAATACTGCACTTAAAATAGCATAGCGACGCATAAGACCCTCATATATATATTAAAAAATCAACAATAATACAAAAATAAAAAAAATGTTTTAAATATACAAGAAGATTTCATGTTATTATAATTATTTTGCTATTAATTCGATCAAAAATCGAAGTTAATCATATAAAGTATTGATATTAGATTACAATCAACAAATATTAATTATCTATAGATTTGTTTTAAATATTTATAAAACATTTCTTGAGATTCAAAGGAATTATTTTTGTAATTTTGAAACAATATAAAATATCTTATTATTTAAAAACTATGAAAAAAACTATATTAATATTTATTTTATCATTTTATGTAGTTCTTGCACAAACGTCAAATGAATATATTAAAGAAATTAATGATTGGGATGCCAATAGAGTTGTAAGGCTAAAATCTGAAACAGGTTGGCTCAATTTGGCAGGTTTATTTTGGCTAGATGAAGAAAAAAATACTTTTGGTACTGGACAAGAAAACAAATTTGTATTTCCAGCTGGAACTATTACTGAGAAAGGCGGATATTTTGTAAGAGAAGGATCAAAAGTAACTCTAGTTACTAATTATAAAACAGATATTAAAGTTAATGGGATCTCTATACAGGAAGCATTAGTTTTTCACCCAGATTCATCTTCAGCACCAACTATGTCTTATGGAGATTTAAGATGGTCAATAATACAAAGAGAAGATAGAATTGGAGTTAGACTTCGCAACTTAAAAAGTGAAAACATTGCTCATTTTAAAGGAATAGAAAGATTTCCTATTGACGATAATTGGCGAATAAAAGCAAAATTAATAAAAGATAAAAATAATAAAACTATACCTATTAAAAACGTTTTAGGTCAAACTATTCAAACAAAAATTGCAGGTAAATTAGTATTTTCAATCAACAACATTGAATACCAATTAGATGCTTTAGACGAAGAAGAAGAGTTATTTGTAATTTTTGGTGACAAAACAAATGAGGATGAAACTTACCCAGCTGGAAGATTTGTATATGCTTCAAAACCTGACAAACTTGGGTTTACTTATTTAGATTTCAACAAAGCATATAATCCGCCTTGTGCTTTCACTCCTTTTGCTACTTGCCCTTTGCCACCAAAACAAAATATCTTACCAATAAAAATTACAGCTGGTGAAAAAGTATATGGTCATTAATTGGGACCGTTTTTTAAACTTAGAAAATGATTATAAAGCTTTATTTAAAGTTACTTAATATTTAATACAATTTATATAAAAAATCTACGTAAATTGCAAATTGTTTAACATTAATTTTAATACAAATATGAAAAAAATAATATTGATTTTACTCTTTGTAATGCTTTGCCAACCAATTATGAGCCAAGGTCTAAAAATAATCAAACCAAAAGGTGGAGATCAAATAGTAGTTGGAACAAAGACTGAAATTGTTTGGGAAGGAATTGATAAGTCTGATGTTGTTGAACTTGAATATTCAAAAGACAATGGTAAAACTTGGAAAGCAACCCCCTACTTACAACTAGCCGATACTAGTTTATTAAAAAAAGAATTGATTCAACCTACCCTATGGGAATCAAAACCTGGATATGTTCATATGCTGATACGAAGTGAATTAGGAATTATTTGTCGCAGCGATTCTAAGGATTATGGAAAAACTTGGGCACCCATTTACAAAACCAAATTGGTATTGTTTATGGGGTTGCTTTTAGTCAAGATGGTGGTAGAATTGTAACAGGTGGTGATGATAATTTAGCTAAAATTTGGGATCTTAAAACAGGCAAATTAATTAGAACTTTAAAAGGGCATACTGAAAATGTAAATAGTGTTGCATTTAGTTCAGATGGGAATAAAATCATTACAGGAAGTTGGGATTCTACAGCTAAAATTTGGGATGCTAATTCCGGAGCATTAATTAAAACATTATCTGGGCATACAAATTGGGTTTATAGTGTCGCAATTAGTCAAGATGGAAACAAAATTGTTACAGCAAGTTTAGATAAAACAGCTAAAGTATGGGATGCTCTATCTGGGAAAGAAGTTAGAACTCTAAATGGGCATACTGACTGGATAAGAGCAATAAGTATTAGCAATGATGGCAATAAAGTTGTAACTGGGAGTGATGATAATACTATTAAAATATGGGACGCAAATACAGGTTTAGTTATAAATACTTTGTCGGGGCATACCGATTGGATTACAAGTGTTGCTATAAGTTCAGATGGAAACAAAGTTGTAACAGGTAGTAATGATAAAACAGCTAAAATATGGGATGTTAAAACAGGTTTAGAACTTAAAAGCTTGTCAGGTCATACTGAAGGAGTTTGGGATGTAAATATTAGCCAAGATGGAACTAAAATAGTAACAGCAAGCGATGATAAAACTGCTAAACTATGGGATGCAAAAACTGGTTTGGAAATCAAATCTTTTTCAGGACATAATGATGGAGTGTGGAGCGTTGTTATTAGCCAAGACGGAACTAAAATAGTAACAGCAAGTGCTGATAAAACTGTTAAAATCTGGAATGTTTCCAATGTTAATAAAATTCAAACGGATGTTTCAGGTTCTACTTTTTCAATTATAAACCAAAAGTAAAAAATATATAAATTAGTAAATATTAGGCTTTCATATAACTTCTTATGAAAGCCTTTTTTTATAATTTACAACTTGTATCCCATAGCCATACCATCACCCATTGTAACAAGACAAGAGAAATAGTTTGGATTTGTGATTAAGTTT
>JAPLFM010000220.1:67064-68253 GCA_026390675.1 Candidatus Kapaibacterium sp.
GGTTCTGCAATATGACCAAAAGCAAGCGCATTATCGGCACACAAAATTCCGCCTTTTCTTAAAAGAGGAGTGCTAAGTTCCATATATTTTGAATATGCTTTCTTGTCTGCATCAATGAAAACAAAATCTAATTCATAATCTGGCTTAAAATCTTGAAGAAATTTAACTGCATCCATAGTGATAACTTCTATCTTGTGACTTAGCCCAAGTTTGGCAACTTGTTCAGTAATAAAATCGGCATTCTTTTTAAAGATTTCCAAACAAATTACTTTACCGTCATCTGGCAAGGCCTCAGCCATTATAATTGCTGAATAGCCAAAAAGTGATCCAATTTCGAGTACATATTTAGCATTGATAGACCTTAAAAAGAACTGAAGAAATTTGCCTTGTTCTGGGGAAATACATATTTCTGGAATTCCATAAGCAATTGCTTCTTTTTTTAAATTTTCTAAAGTACTATCCTCAGCAGAGAAATTTTCACACAAATAATTAAAAATTTCATCTGTAATAAATGTAGGTCTTGAAGACATATTATATCCTTTTACGTTAATTAATTCACAAAATTACTTAAAAAAATTACTATTTTAAAAATTTAATTTTTTTATTATGTGGAAAACAGTTAATTTTGTAGTCTATATAAATTTAGATAACAAAATATTGGAGTATTTACAATGGCAAAGAAAGGTCATAGAATTCAAGTGATATTAGAATGTACAGAAGCTAAAGCATTAGGCAAACCAGCTTCTAGATATTCTACTACAAAAAACAAACAAAACACACCAGAAAGAATTGAATTGAAAAAATACAATCCTTTTTTAAGAAAAACTACAGTTCATAAAGAAATCAAGTAATACTTATTACAAGTAATTTGAATTACCTGCTATCTTACACAACTTAATAATTTTACAAAAACTGCTCAAAAGGCAGTTTTTTTTATTTTTTTTGTGTCATTCCTGCGAAGGCAGGTATCTAATATTTTTTCTGTCACCCTGAACTCGTTTCAGGGTATATTTGGCTTTTGTTTTTCAAAAAAAACCAATTAAGAACCTCTCCTCGCAAAAACAAAAAATCAAGATGGCGGAAGACAAATTGCTGTCGCAATTTGGAAAAATTTTCCAAATAAGTTTTCCAAAGTGTGTTTTTTGTCAAATAACGGCAATAATTAATTTGAATTAATTTAGATTTCTTA
>JAPLFM010000153.1:0-16747 GCA_026390675.1 Candidatus Kapaibacterium sp.
TGATTTTTCAAATACTGATTTAAGAGAAAAAATAAAAAACATTAAATGTCCAACATTAATTTTATTAGAAGAATATTTTAAAAATTTAAAACCTGCAATTGAAAAGCAATATATAAATCTTAATAATGCTAATTTACAATTTGCAAATAAAGGACTTCATTTCATAATGTATGATGACAAAGAATGGTATTTGAATCAATTAAACAACTTTATAAACTAAATTCTATGAAATATTTAAAATATATTAAACCAACAAGATTAGGTATTATAATTGGAATTGCAGTAGGAGTTGCTACTAAAAACATAATAGTTGGCATAATTCTTATTCTTATGTTTAGCATTGCTTCACACACTAAATCCCCACAAGTAAATGCTGGAATTTGAAGAAATATATAATACTTATTGGCAAAAAATCTCACGATTATGTATGGGTTATATTAATGACTATGAACTAGCACAGGATTTGGCACAAGAAACATTTATAATTGTTTGGCAACAATTACCAAAATTTAGAAATGAATCAAATATCG
The DNA here is from genome assembly GCA_026390675.1 of Candidatus Kapaibacterium sp. GTDB lineage: Bacteria > Bacteroidota > Ignavibacteria > Kapaibacteriales > UBA2268 > JAPLFM01. Next base: position 531 of record JAPLFM010000153.1, read on the forward strand.
GAACTTGGATTTATAAAATTGCAACAAATAATTGTTTGCGACAAATTGAAAAACAAAAGAAATTTTCTAAAACTGAATTACCAATAAATTTAGTTGAAGAAAATCAATCTAATATTGAAAATGAAGTTCAGCTACTATATAGGTTTATTTCTGAACTACCTGAAATAGATCGTATAATAATATCTTTGGAACTGGAAAATATAAAGCAAGCTGAAATAGCTATTATAGTTGGTCTTTCAGAAGCCAATATAAGAGTGAAAATTCATAGAATTAAAGAAAAATTAACTCAACAATTTAAAGAAAATGGACTCAAATAATATAAATTTCAATGAATTGTGGTCTGGTCAAAAAATAGAACAACCAGATATAAAAGACTTACTTTTGAAAATTGATAAGTTCAAAAAGTATAACCGCAATAAGATTATATTTACAAATGTACTTTTATTTAGCACAAGTGTGTTTATTTTGCTTATTTGGTATTATTTCCAACCTCAATATGCTACTTCTAAAATTGGAATCATAATGATGATTCTAGCAATGACAATAATTATCAATTCTAGTAGTAAAAGCTTAAATCTTTTTAAAATTAAATTTGAATCAGTTAGCAATGAAGAATATTTAAAGCATCTTTTAGCTATAAAAGAAAAGCAACAATTTATGTATACTACTTTGATGAATTTGTATTTTATTTTACTTTCAACAGGTATTTCTCTTTATATGTATGAGTACACTTCTCGTATGTCAACAAAAATGGCTGTACTTACTTACGTTATCACATGGATTTGGATTTTGCTTAATTGGTTTTACACACGACCAAAACAAATAAAAAAACAATTAGCAAAAGTAAATGAACTTATTATTAAATTTGAATCTATTCAAAAACAATTAAATTAATTAAGCTTACGAAAGAATGTTAAAGGGCGATATAAAAAACCGTTTTGTGATTGATATGGATAGTATTAGGGGTTGAATTTGAATTGTTATTTATGTTTTTATAATAAATATATGTAATTCGAAATTTAAATTTATTATAAAAATTAATCTAAATACCAAAAGGAAACAAAATGAAATTTATTACAAAATTTTTTATTCTATTAGCATTGTTCTTAAATCTTAATAGCTTATCAGCTTATCAAATTCAAGGAAAAGTACTGAATGATAAAGTAAATGAAACAATTGATTCAAATATTATTTTGAGTAAAAAAAATAACAAAATAAATACATGGAAAAAATCCTTATATATTGCTTCTGGATATGGTTACCCTTGTGGTATAAGAAATGAAGTGGGTTATAATTTTGAAAACACAAGTTTAGCTATAACTCTTAACATATATGATAATTGGTCAAATGACCCGGGTGAAGGAATGATTGGCTTTTTAGGAAAGCATTTTTTTGAAATTACGAATTCTAAATTCTTTCCTTATTTATTAGTAAATGCTGGAAGTACAATAGCTATTTTTGGTCTTGCTGATTCATACCTAAATATACTTATTGGTCTTCAGTATCCAATTGATGAATGGTTATATATTCGTCCAGAAATTGGTGCTTTATATACTTCAAAATCTAATTACTCAAATACTGATTACATTAAAGAAATTAAATTTGGTGCCAATATATCATTTGAAGTTATTTTTGCTAGGATATTTTAGTTAAAGTGAGGTTAATTAAATAAGTTAAGTTTATTAAAGAATGTTTTAAAAACTATTCAAAATACCGTTTTGTAATTGGTATGGGTAGTATTAATTGGTATATAAAATGAATTTGAAAATTTTACATTAAAATTTTACATTAAAATATTAAAATTATGAACAATACAAACTCTCAAGATGAAAAATTTGCAAAAATGACATTTGCTACAGTCTATCCACTTTATCTTGTAAAAGTTGAGAAAAAAGGTAGAACAAAAGACGAATTACATCAAGTCATTCAATGGTTAACTGGCTTTAATGAGAAAGCAATTAAAGAATTAATAAATGAAAAAGTAACGTTTGAACTTTTTTTTCAGAATGCAACACTTAATCCAAAAGTAAACTTAATTACTGGAGTAATTTGTGGATATAGGGTAGAAGAAATCGAAAATCCTTTAACACAAAAAGTTAGGTATTTAGATAAATTGGTCGATGAATTAGCCAAAGGTCGTAAAATGGAAAAAATTTTACGAAATTAAAAAAATGAGTTTTATTTGTTTTTTTTATTTAGCTTTCATTTTGTTATTTTTCGATTCATGAGTAACATCTGCAAGTCCAAGAGCTTCCATTAGTGGTGGAATATACATTCCAAATCTACCTCTAAGTCCTTTTTTAAGTCCATACCAACCATCAACTGGATTATCTTCTGAACGCGCCCAAGCTTCAACTGTTCCAGCTTTGGCAGGTTTTTGTTCGTCTGCACTTCCAAGTTCCATCCAATCATTGTGTTTTAACAACATAGAATGAAGGTCATCAATGCAATTAATATTATAATGTAAAATTGTTTTACCAACAGTACATACTAAAACATCTTTGTCATCTCTTTTGTCAACGTGCATTGTATATTCACATGAAAGTGGTGGTGTTTTCAAAACTAAAGGTTTTTCTTTTGTTCCAATTTTATGTTTCATTTTCTTTTTAAATAATAATTTGAATTTAGATATTAACAAAATTAAGAAAAATTGATTTAATAAATATACTTTTAATTTTTTCATTAACTCAATTTAAATATTTTAATATTTGACAAACTTAGCCAACCTATTTTTACATTTTACAAAGTATATCCCAATTGGTAAGCTTCCAATATTAATTCCATCTTTATACTCTGCTTTTACTACTTGAATACCTATTTGATTATAAATTTCAATTATTTCATTATCATAATTCTTATTTAAAGTCAAAGTGTTTTTAAAGTGATTTATTATAAAATCAAAAGATAGATTTATGTCATCACCGATAGCTGAAGCATCAGCAAATTCAGCTATCAAAGTAATATCTTTTGAAGGGATTTTAACTACAGTTTCACTTTTTAATGAATCTTCAACAAATTCTGTATCTCCACTCCATTTAAAAAACTTCTTACCTATTGTTACATCATCTGCTTGTATTAATACTCTACTATCTAAATAGTATATTCCACTACCAATACCATTCTTTACAATTAGATTATATTTGGCTAGGATTTTTTTGAAAGTATAAGTATCGCTCCATTCACCAATACCACTATTATTTATTCCTTGAACTTTCCATTTAAAGTCAAAATCTTTTTTCTCGTGAATAAAAATATTTACATTTGTATCATTAACTAATGTGTCTAATTTAACACTATTATCCAAGTACATAATTACAAGCTTATAATATTCTACTTTTTGAAAAGTTGTGTTCCAAGAAAAATTGATAATATCAGCTTTTAACTCACTATTATTAGATGGGCTAATTAGAGTTGTTTTAGATGGAATACCTAAAGTATGAAAATATTGTCCTTTGCTCCATTCGCCCCATCCTGATTCATTCTTAGCTCTAACTGTCCAATAATACTTAGTATTTGGCTTTATATTTTTAAGCATTAACTTTGTATCTATAATAGTGTTATCATCAAAATATGATATGTTATCAATATAAACACTAATCTGATAATTTGTAACTTTCGGCTTACTCATATTCCATTCCAATACTACAGAGTTGTCATCTAAATATTTGTTATCAATTGGGTTCATAAAAACAATCTTTTCTGGGTATTTTAAAGAGCTGAAAGTACTTGATGAACTCCATTCACCCCAACCAGCAACATTATGAGCTCTAATAGACCAGTTATAATCACTATTTGGTTTTAGCTTAGTTAAAACATAAGTATTGGCACTGATAAGAGAATCAGAAATTACTATTTTCCCATCAAGAGATAACTCTAAATGATATTTATCGACATTTGGTGTACCAATAAGCCAAGTAAGCTGAGTATTATTTGTTTCAAGTTGCTCTTTATCAAGAGGTGTAGTTAACTCAACTTTATTTGGTAATGGTAGCGTTTTAAATGTAAAAATTTCTGACCATTCCCCCCATCCACTTAAGTTTTTTGCTCTTACTCTCCAATTATATTGAGATGAATAAGCTAAGTTATATAACTTTAAAATAGAATCATTGATTGTTGAATCATTTTGAATAATAGTATTTCCTAATTTTAACTCTAAATGATAATTTGATATATTAGGACTACTTTTATTCCAGATTAAAGTAGTCGAATTAGCTTCAATTTGTTGATTATTAATTGGAGATACTAAGCTGACTTTATTTGGTAAAGAAAGTGGTTTACTATAAAAAATACTTTCAAATACATTTGCAAATTGATTTTTAGTGTTATTTCTTTTTAAATTATCCCAATTTATAGACCAAGTCATCATTCCTTTTAAATCTGTATAGCCAGATGATTGAACTAATGTATATGAGCCGGGTTTACTACCTTTGCCAATCAAATAATTCATTGCTGAATAAACATTTGCTGAATCTACAAATCCTCCACCAGCAGCTGAACTACTTGCTGGTAAACCAACTGCTACTTTACTTGCTGGTATTCCATTAAAACGACCACCATTTGTATTAAATCCTTTTATAGCTGCTTCAGTCATAGCAATAATAAAATCAGCTGTTCCTTGGTTATACACATTCCCATCAATTCCATACATAGAGCCACTATTATATAGTTGAACTTGGAGAATATCAATAGAGTCACTTAAAGCATGAATGATTGGTAAATATCCACCCCATATACTTCCAAAGCCCGACTGTCCACCTTGCACATAAGCTGTTTCAGGAGCCATAGTTAGATACATTTTTTTACTAAACTTAGTCCTATAATTAGTCATTATCTGCTTGATTGCATCAATTAAATTAATTTGAGCTACATTTGTTGGTGAAGCAATTGTTCCACCGGTAATTAATATTGAATTTCCATGCTCAATATCAATATCAATCCCATCAAAACTATAAGTTTCTAATAAAGAATTGAGAGAATTAATAAAATTAGTCTTATTTTGTGAGCTTGTTAAGTCAATTGAAGTATTTGCTCCTCCAATACTAAGTAAGATTTTTTTACTTTTACTTTTAAGGTTTTGTATTTTTGAAATGAAAGTACTTTGAGTTACTTTTTCAGGAATGAACTGCATTGTCATATCTTGATTTGAAATAGGAGTTGCAAAAGCTACTTCTATAATATCAAATCTACTTTCAATAGACTCTAAATCTATATACGGCACATTAGCATCTTCCCAATTATGCCAATAACCAACTAATATCTGGTTATTTGAATAGCAATAAGGCTTAGAAGCAAAAGTAAGTAAAAATATAATTAAAACTATTTTGATTTTCATATATTCAATTTTCGAATTATTTTATAAACACAAAAATACTTCTATTTTACAAAATTTACATTATTAAATGATATTTTGTTAAGAATAAGTTAGTTAAAATCAACTTATAATTAACATTATTCTGCTAATCTTTTTATCATACCTCTAAATATAACAGCATGAAAAGGTAAAACTGAATACCAATAAATCCTTCCCAAAAGACCAAGTGGCCTGAATGTTGCAGTTTGAGTTAAAAAATTCTTCTCATCAATTTTAAATTCAAGCCATGCTTCACCCGGTAATTTCATCTCAGCATATAATAATAATCTCTTTTCATCTTTGTTTTCATATAAAACTCTCCAAAAATCGAGTGTTTCTCCTGCTTCTATTTCAAACTTATTTTTTCTGCCTCTCCGAAGCCCAACTCCACCTTCTAATTTGTCAATAAATCCTCTGATTTTCCATAAAAAGTTAGCATAGTACCATCCTGTATCACCACCAATTGCCCATATTTTCTTTAATGCTGAATCAGGATTTTCAAGAAATATTTTCCTTTTATCCTTATAACATCCATGTATTGGAACTTTAATAGATTCTGATATTCCTTTGTTCAAAACATCAGTTGTGAGAGCGTCTTTCCAACTTGAAATTACTTGTTGATGTTCTATTTTTTCAAATGCTAATTTAATTGATTCTTTATAGTTTATTGGATTTATTTTTAGTAATCCACTCAAATTGTTTGGCCTGCATATTACCTCAATTTTCATACTATTAACAAGATTTTGGGCTAAAGAATAGGAGGTAGCTGTTATAAAGTACAACCAATATGAAGACAATTTTGGAGACAAAACCGGAACTGTGAATATTAACCTTTTTAATTCTCTAACTTCGGCAAAATCTAATAACATTTGCTTGTAATTTAGAATATTAGTTCCACCAATGTCATAACTTTTATTATAAGTACTTTGATTTAAAAGCACTCCATATAAATATTCAATAACGTTTCGTATTGCAATGGGTTGAGTTTTTGTCAGAAGCCATTTTGGAGCAATCATAACCGGTAATTTTTCCACTAGATCACGAATTATCTCAAATGAAGCGCTTCCAGAACCTATTATTATACCTGCCCGTAAAGTGGTTAGTTCAAAAGAACCTGACTGAAGAATAGCTTCGACATTTTTTCTTGATTCAAGATGTTTGGATAGTCTTTCTTCATTAACAATACCGCTAAGGTAAACAACCTGCTGGGCTTTTGTTGTTTCAATAACTTCTTTAAAATTATGAGCAGATATTTCCTCAAGTTGTTCAAAATTAGGAGTAGAAGAAGCCATTGAATGAATCAAATAATAAGCGACATCAATATCTAAAGGTATAGAAGAAAGAGTATCCTTTCTAAGAAAATCTACTTCTACTACACTCAAATTCGCACTTGAATATTTATTTGGATGGAATCGGTTTTTATCACGTACGCAACAAATAACTTCATGACCCTTATCCAATAATACAGGCAATAGTCTTTGTGCAATATAACCGGTAGCTCCGGTAAGTAAAATTTTCATGTTTTGTTATTGTTTATTTAATTGATATAGATTCCAAATCAAATTTCCCTTACTTTATAAATCCTATGAATGTACCATAATTCCACTATTCTCATTTTGTCTCATTTCAAAGTTACGAACTTCCTATGAATATTATGTATTTTATGAAATGTTCCTTTATAAAATCTTTTGTTTATTCAAAATGAGATACATTGAATCTGTTTCTTAATCATAATTTATTTGCATTTTTCAAAAGTACTTTACTCACAAATAGTTATTATATAATTTAATGTTATCTTTAATAATTAAATTCACAATATCTTGTGGATTTGACTTTTTCTTTTTTGCTAAATTAATAATAAATGTTTCAACATCTGCATCTAAATAAATTGGAATATTTAAATTAGCATCTTTGTGATAAAATTTACCACGCTCTCCTTTTGAGAAATCATATTCTTTTTTCATACTATTTTATTTTAGTGAATAATTTTTAATTTCATACTTATCCATCTTTCTTCTAAATCACTGTGAATTTCATCATAAATGGTTTAGCAAATAATGTAATCTTTCAATTGTAATACTTGCTTGTTCTAAACTAATAAGCAATTAACATGATTACTATTATCTCATTTTGTCCATTTTAGATTTATTACAATTTCATAAATTTATAAACTCTATAGCCAGCTTTAATGAAATAGATACCGGAAGTTAAATTTGAGACATTTATTTTGTCTTTATATTCTGATTCAAAAACTTTAGTTCCTAATGGATTGAATATTTGTATTGAACTGGAATAAGTTTCTATATTTAAATGGATGTAGTCTGTTGCTGGGTTGGGGAAGATATAATTATTATTTTCAACTAATTTATTATCATTTTCCACTTCAAGAATATTATCTAAATCAATTCTCCAACATATCATTTTTGAATTGCTCGATACTATAATTCTGAATACCAAGTAGAACAGCAATAGGATTCAGATTTGAACTGTCAATTTCTTCATCTGTCTTAAATGATAAGTCAAAAATGTAATTTATTGAATTCAGTTCTTTTTCAGATTGTAATATTAACATTTTCAAAAAAGAATCATGCAAAGGTAATGACTGGACTAAAAGCATCTCTTGTTTTTATTATTATATATTTATATTTGGGAAGTGAGAATTGAAGTAAATTGAGCCAAAATTTCGTTTTTTCGTGCTGGTATCTCCGGTAATAAAAGCCATGCTATCATTTTATCATGATAACATATACCTATAAAAAAAGAGTATCATTGCAATTTTGGGGAAAATTCAGTAGAATATTTTCTTAAATTTATTCTTTCCAATCTTTAACTGCATTTTTATAATCCTTTGAAATTCCCCAATGAGAAGTCAATATATTTTCTACATTTGGAATATTTGTTATTTTTGAAATAGATTTTGTAGTCAAATCGTGGTCAAGGTCAAAGAATTTCACAGAATGACCAAGTTTTCCGTCATGTAAACTCAGAATATCACCTGTAAATAAATTCTTTTCATTTATTTGATAACACATTGAACCACTTGTGTGACCTTCTGTTAAAATACAATGGATTTTATGAGCTCCAATAACAACATTTTGATTATCATCTAATAAAATATAATCAGTTCGACTAATGCTGTTGTTATAACCAGGCATCTTTTGCTTTTCTCCATTAATCATTTTTACTTCATTTCTTGACATATACAACTTTGCTTTTGTAAATAAGGGAATTCCTGCAACGTGGTCAATATCAGAATGAGTTAAAAAAACTGCAATTATTTTATCAGTATTGATATTTAATTTTTTTAATTCCTTACTAATGACTTCAATATCCTTGCCTGCATCAATCGCAATATAACCTGTGCTGTCTTTTATTAAGAACATATTTACAAATTCATCTTTTATTGCATATCCATTTTCTGAAATCTTACCAGTTTCTACTGGTGTCATTTTTGAAGTTTCAGAATTGAATTTATACATAAAATAACCAATACCTAATCCAATTAAGCCAATGATTATTCCAACACCGATTAAAATTATTTTTACCTTTTTGTTCATATCTTTTAATTTTAAAATTATAAAAAAAACAAAAATAGTGATTAGTATTTTTCAAAACGATAACAAAAGATAAGAAATGAAGTGCTACTTCTTTTTTGCAACCCGATTTCTTATTCGGCTTAATGAAACAGGTGTAATTCCTAAAAATGAAGCAATGAGGTGTTGTGGAATTCTATTTAGCAATTCAGGTCTTTCTTTTTGAAGGCTTAAATATCGTTCTTCGGGACTATTTAATATGTACGATGTAAATAAATCGTGAACCACTACAAATCTCTCTTCTATTGATTTACGAATAAATTCATTCATTTTTGGAAACACAACATAGAGTTCCTCCAATGCTTTAAAAGAAAGACTAAGCACTTGGCAATCTTCTAATGTCTCAATGGAATGTTGGCTCGGTTTTCTCGAAATAAAACTACTGTATGAACCCGCAAACATTTGCTCTGTAAAAAAGTAAGTTGAAAGGTCTTCTCCATCCTTTATACAAAATAATCTAATACATCCACTTACAATAAAATAAACTTCATCTGCAATTTTTCCAGCAGTTAAAAGAATAGTTTTCTTTTTTATGCTTTTTGTTTCAAAATACTTCAAAACAATTTCCAACTCGTTATCCGTAAAACCGGTAATTTGTTTAAAAGTATTAATGTTGATTTCGTTTTTCATTTTATTTTCAAATTTTAACTAATAATAATGTTTTTTTAATGCTTAACTTTTAAAGCATACTCAATATTTTTATCTGGAACAAGCCACATAATTGCTATACACAAATAAATTCCAAAAGAAACATATGGCTGCACAAACGCTATCGGTAATGAAACAATATAAAATGATGTTGAGATTATTCCCTTCTTATTTATCATTTTAAATGCATTATTTAATTGGTCAATATCATGAATATATTTAAGAGTAGATTTCTGCAATATTGTAAATGATATATTACAGAGCAATAATAAGACGCCATATAAAGCTGTAGTATTAGGAGTGAATTCGTTTTCGCTCATCCAAGCTGTTGCAAATGGCACTAATGATAACCAAAAAAGAAAATTCAAATTAGATAAAAGCATTTTTGATGAAACTTGCTTAACTGTATGGAGCATATGATGATGATTTCCCCAGTAAATGCCAACATAAGCAAAACTTAAACCATAACCAATAAACTTAGGGATAAGGGGGATTAATACAGACCATTCACTACCATGTGGAATTTTAAATTCCAAAACCATTATAGTAATTATAATAGCAAGAACTCCATCGCTAAAAGCTTCTAACCTATTTTTGTTCATAAACTAATTTATCCTAAAAATTAATTATACTATCCACCATGAATAGTCCCCAAAATCTCTATTTCCTTTGTCCCTCAACAGAATAGTCCCCAAATCATCCTTACTCTATACATATTAAGCATTTACTATAATTCAACTATTCTCATTTTGTCTCATTTCAAAGTTCCGAACGTCGCATGAATACTATGTATTTTACGATTTGTCCCCGATTTGTCCCTTTTCAATTTTTCAAAATTCTTTAATACTATATTTATCAATTACTTAACATGTGTTACGTAACTATTCCCACTCGATCGTTCCCGGTGGTTTACTTGTGATGTCGTAAACTACTCGGTTAATACCTCTTACTTCGTTTATTATTCTGCTTGAGATATTTGCTAAAACATCGTAAGGCATAGGGAACCAATCGGCTGTCATACCATCGGTGGAAGTAACTGCACGCACAGCACAAGTAAACTCATAGGTTCTTTCATCGCCCATGACTCCCACACTCTTCACAGGCAGAAGCACTGCAAATGCTTGCCAAATATCATTGTAAAGTCCAGCTTTGCGAATTTCTTCAATATAAATTGCATCTGCTTTACGGAGTAAATCAGCTTTTTCTTTGCTAACTTCACCCAAGATACGAATACCAAGTCCAGGACCAGGAAAAGGATGACGCTCTATAAACCATTCAGGAATACCAAGTTTTCTACCAACTGCCCTTACTTCATCTTTGAAGAGCTCTCTAAATGGCTCTAAAAGTTTTAAACCCATTTTCTCAGGTAAGCCACCCACATTATGATGAGATTTAATAGTTGCCGATGGTCCATTTACCGAAACTGATTCTATTACATCAGGATATAAAGTGCCTTGGGCAAGCCATTTTGCATTTTTAAGCTTTTGTGCCGATTCATCAAATACATCTATAAATGCCTTTCCAATTATTTTACGTTTTCTTTCTGGATCTGAAACACCGTTTAACTCTCCTAAGAAAAGTTCCTCAGCATTGACTACTTCAATATTCATATTAAAGTTTTCTTTAAAAAGTCTATCTATTTCTTCACTTTCATTTAATCTCATCAAGCCAGAATCAACGTGAATACATTTTAATTGATCGCCAATTGCTCTATGAATAAGCACAGCAGCAACTGTAGAATCAACTCCACCTGATAAACCACAAATCACTTCATCATCACCAACTAATTCTTTAATTCTTTTGATTTCATTTTCAATAAATGATTCTGCACTCCAAGTTTCAGTACATTTACAAATATTACGAACAAAATTTTCTAAAATTAGTTTGCCTTGCAAAGTATGATGAACTTCAGGGTGAAATTGAACACCCCAAATTTGTCTTTCTGTATTACGAACAGCACAAAGCGGAGAATTATCAGTTGTTGCAATTATTTCAAATCCAGCTGGAGGCTCGGTAAGTGAATCTCCGTGGCTCATCCAAACTTGTGAATCTTGCTCCACACCAGCAAATATATCTTCGTTATTTTTGATATGAAGTAATGCTTTTCCAAATTCTCTTTTGGCTGCTCTATCAACATTTCCTTCTAATGTATATGCAATAAGTTGTAAGCCATAACATATTCCCAAAACAGGTAATCCAAGTGAAAATACATCAAATTTTGGAATTGGTGCTGTTTCTGAATAAACAGAATGAGGTGATCCACCAAGAATTATTCCTTTTGGATTAAAGTCTTTTACCTTTTCAACCGATGAATTAAAAGGAAGGATTTCGCAATAAACACCAATTTCTCTTACTCGACGAGCGATTAATTGAGTTACTTGTGAACCAAAGTCTAAAATGAGAATTTTTTCGTTTATGTTTTGCATATAATAGTTATATATAGATTGTATAATTTTATTATCCAAAATTAAGAAAAAAGAAAGACTAATTCTTCTTTAAGTTTTCAAGAAAAAATTATTTTTCTTGCAATTAAAATAAATTATATTTAAATTCGATTATACTTGTAACATAATTACGAAAAAACTGTTATTAGTTTTATAAATTAACCAAACCAAAAATTAAAAGCCTATAAGTCAATTATTACACAATAGCTTATTCTAAAAATCGTCGGAACAATCATAGCTATATTATTTAGTGTACTTTTTTAATTTTGGATTAATTATGTTTCTCAAAACATTTCAATTATTCTCTTTATTTATCTTATCATCAATTGTATTACTATGTTTTAATAGTGATATTAAAGTATTGAAATCTGATGAAAGAGAATTAATCCTTTCTTATAAGCCTCAATTTAGTGGTTTTACAGAAGTAAAATTAGCTAATGGCATAAAATCATATCTACCTAAAATCAAAGATGCTATTCTTTCTGAAAGCAAATCTGGTAATTATCAAAAACTTGTAGTAAAAGATTTGATTAGCATTCCCTCTAAAAAAGGCTTTAAAGTAGAAAGAGTTGATGCAATTGATGTTATTGAATATGATAATCTTATGGCTCCAGTCCCAACTTTTGAAAAAAACAAGGATAACATAAGTATCCCTAAATATATGATTTCAGAAAACTTTAAAAGTAACTTTTCAAATGATTTTGCAGAAGTCAATTATGGTGGATTTGCTCGATTTCAAGAGGTAGCTGATGTTGTTTTTGATGTGGCACAATATAATCCTAAAACAAAAAAGATTGTTATCCCAACTGAAATTAGAATTACTATTTCATTTGATTTTAGAGAAAATACTAATCCATATTTTACAAATGATGAAACAAATGTTTTTGTTAAAAACAATCCTAATATAGTTAAAACTTTAAACTTTGATATAGCTGAAAACTGGAGAGCGAACTCTTTGAGCAATTTAAAATTTGCTACTGATATGGTAAATTATGCAAAATCAATTGCTTCAAAAAACAAATCGAATTCAATACAAGCAAACGATAAATATGATTGGTTTAAAATTGAGGTTTCGCATGAGGGTGTTTACTCAATAGATGCATCTCAACTTTCAAGTTTAGGAATCAATATTCCAAATGACAAAGTAAATACAATAAAAATTTATGGTAACGGAGGTGATAACCTTAGTGAAAATGTACTTGATGGTATGTTAAACAAAATGAATGAACAATCTATTATAGTTAATAAAAATGCAAGTGGTGGTATTGATAATATTATTTTTTACGGTAGTCCTGCAAATGGATTTCAAACTATTTCAAATGATGCAATTGGATTTAAGCACTATTTAAATTATTTCTCTAAAAGTAATTATTATTTGTTAACTTGGGATGGAAGTGTTGGAAGAAGAGCAAATGCAATTGAAAGTCCAAATGGCAATCCAATAAATAGACCTACTACATACATTCATAAAATTTTTAGTGAAGAAGAATTATTGAATCCTTATCCTTCAGGATCTGGAAGACAATATTTAGGTAAGTCATATTTTGCTGCTCCTGAGCAAAATACTCTTTATAATCTAGACAAGAATGGTGAAATTAAATACCGTATTTCTTTAGTTCAGAAAGCATCTACTGAAGGTAGTATGAAAGTTTCAGAGAATGGAAATGTTTTTGATAAAATTCTTTATTTAGGCACTACTAATTCTAGCCAGTTTGGAGCTAAAAGTGAGTTTGTTTTGTCAGCTAAAGCAAATTTAATTTCATCTGATAGAAGTATTCTGAAATTTGATTTTCAAAATCCTAGCAGTCAAACTGCAATTTGTTATTTGGATTATTATGAAATTCATTACCCGAGAAGTTTTTATGCAATTGAAAGTAGCATTAATTTTTTTACAAATCCAAACTTAGTTGGTTTGACAGAATTTAATATAGCTGGATTCAATAATAAATCAAAATATGCTTTTGACGTTACAGAATTATCTAATCCAATTTTATTAAAAAACAATGCAAATGATGGTGATAAATTTATTTTTAAAGTAGATTTATCTAAAGATACAATTAGAAGATATTTTATTTCTACTGAACTTCAAAAAGCTAATATTTCAAAAACTGAATTTGGATATTTAAGAGATAATTTACCTAGTGATGCTGATGCTATTTTAATTACTCATCCAGATTTTATTAATTCTGCAACAAAATTTAAAGAGTATAGAGATTCAAGTAGTAATCTAAAAGTTTCTATTGTTAGAACAGATTATATTTATAATGAATTTGCTTCTGGAATTCCTGATGTAACTTCTATAAAAGATTATGTTACTTTTGCAATGTTAAATTCAAAAGTTAAAGCTCCTAAATATTTGATTCTTTGGGGTGATGGTCATTTTGATTATAGAAATTTGCAAAGTACAGCAAAAAATTTCGTCCCTCCTTATGAAGCAATTGATGATGCTTCAGTATTTGATGAAACTTATTCAACTTGTACCGATGACTTTTTTAGTAGGGTAGTAGGAAATGACGAAAAAGCAGATATCGGAGTTGGTAGAATTACTATAAACTCAGATGAAGAAGGTATAAGAATATTAGAAAAGATTAAAAACTACGAAAATAACTCTGATAAAGGTAATTGGAGAACTAAAATTACTATTGTTGCAGATGATGGACCAACTTCAAATGGTGAAAATCAAGGATCTATGCATACTAATCAAGCTGAAGAACTTTCAGCAAATTATATTACTAAAGATTTGATGCAAAGAAAAATATATTTACCTGATTATCCTACTGAATTTATTTCAAGTGGTAGAAGAAAGCCAAGTTGTAATGCAGATTTAATTACAAGTGTTAATCAAGGTAATTTGTTTTTATGTTGGGTAGGTCACGGCAATCCAAAAGTATGGGCGCATGAACAAATTTTTGAAAGAGATAAGTCAGTTTCAGAAATGATTAATTATAACAAATTATTTTTCTTAAATGCAGCAACTTGCGATTTTGGAAAATTTGATATGATTGACGAAAGAAGTGGTGCCGAAGAATTGTTTATGAGTAAATATGGTGGAGCAATTGGAGCTTTAGCAACTACAAGAGTTGTTTTTTCAGGAGCAAATTCAGTAATAAATAACAATTTTTATCAAAGATTGTTAACTAGAGATCCAATTACAAATGAGTATCCTAGATTGGGTGATGCATTTATGAATCTGAAAACTACTTTCACAACTGACAATGATGAAAAATTTTACTTGCTTGGTGACCCAACTATGCAATTACTTTTACCAAATTATACTGTTTCTTTTGATAGTATTAATGGAATTGATCCCAAGAGTACAATAGATTTAAAGGGTTTGGAAAATGTTACAATTTCAGGTTCTATTCTTAATTTAGATGGAAAAAGTATTTTAAATGATTTTAATGGTGATATTACTTTGGCTATGTTTGATGGTGATGTTCAGGTAAAAGTTTATGATGAAGATAGTCGAGAATATGATTATTCTAAGTTGGGTGGAGCATTATCAAAAGGTACTTTTAAAGTAGAAAATGGAATATTTAAAGCAACTTTTATTTTACCTAAAGATATTAGTTTTAGTGACAACAAAGGTAGATTGTTTGCTTTTGCAAGTTCTTATGATAAGAAATTTGCAAAAGGTTATAATGGAAACTTTAAAATCACAGGAATAAATACAAGTGTACCAAGTACAGATAAACCAGAAATAAAAATATTTTTTGATTCGAGAAATTTTAAAGAATGTGATAATGTAAGAAAAACCCCACTTCTAATAGTTGATTTATATGATAAATATGGAATCAATTCTACTGGTTTAGGTATTGGTCACAGAATTGAGGCTTGGATTGATGACAACCCTAATTCAATTGATTTAACAGATAGATATAATACTTCAATTTCAGATAATCATTTTGGCTCTGCAGAAGTATTAATTTCTGGTTTGAAAAAAGGAAAACACACAATTAGAGTTAGAGCTTGGAATATATACAACAATTATGCAGAAGCTGAAGCTTGTTTTATAGTAGCACCTGAAAGTGAAGGAATAATCATTACTGATTTGATTAATTATCCAAATCCTTTTGATTTAAATACAACTTTTAGGTTTAGTCATAATGTAGAACCTCCATTTAAAGCAAATGTTTATGTTTATAATTCAGTTGGCTCAAAAGTAAGAGAAATAAATATAGA
>JAPLFM010000153.1:16771-20382 GCA_026390675.1 Candidatus Kapaibacterium sp.
ATGTAAGACATGCAAAGTTTAGGATATCAAAACTCGATAAAAGCATTGTAAAGGAAATTATTGCTGACTCAAGGAACATTATGTTACACAGTTTTGGAAATCAGTTAGCAAATGGGTATTATCCATTTCAAGTAGAAATAGTAAATAAAAGTGGTGTAAGCTCAATTAGAGGTGCATTTGCAATAATTCAAAGATAAGTGGATAAATAAAAATATTTATTGGTATCATTTTTGAATTGATTAATTAAATTTGAAAATAAAATTTTGAGAAAAAATAAAAATCTCTTGGAGGCTTTTTAGATGAACTTTTGGAAAAAAGCATTTTTGCTTTTAATAATAGCATTAATTTGTATAGGTAATAAAGATTTATTTGCACAAGCAGGTGGATCTTCAGTACCATTTTTAACAATATCACCTGATGCTAGAGCAAGTGGAATGGGTGAAGTAGGGGTTGCTATAGCTGATGATATAAATGCAATTTACTGGAATCCAGGTGGATTGGCATTCTTGGACTATTTTAAATCTGGAATAAATGCTGATAACGAAAAAGCACTTAAACCATATAGACAAGTTGCTTTATCTTTTTCACCTTGGTTACCTCAATTTAATGCTGATTTGTATTACAGTTATGGTACAATAGGTCAGCATGTACCTGAACTAGATGGTACTGTGGCACTTAATGTAATCTTTATGAACTTAGGTGAATTCACTAGAACTGCAGATAATGGTCAAGTTCTTGGAAAATTCATTTCTAACGAGTTTACTCTTGGTCTTGCTTATGGAACAATAGTAGCACCTGATTTGGGTGTTGGATTTCAATTAAGATATATTCAATCTAATCTTACTCCAACTTCTGGTTCAGATAAAGGTACTAGTGGGGCTGGTGTAAGTGCAGGTTTTGATTTAGGAATTCTTTACAAACCAAAGAACTTACAAATCTTTGGGCTTGACCTTGAAGATCATTTGTCTTTAGGAGTTAATTTGCAGAATGTTGGTCCTAAAATGACTTATATTAAAGAATCAGATCCATTGCCTACTATGCTTAGAATGGGAGCTGCATATACTGTTGTAAAAGATGAATTTAATGATATGAAATTTGCTTTTGATTTTGCTAAAATGCTTGTAAAAAGGGATAGTATAGGTTCACATACAATTCCTCGTTCTTTTGTAACTGCATGGCAAAATCAAGGGATAGAATTCTCAGTAGGAATGGAATATTGGTATGAGCAAATTGTAGCACTTAGAGCTGGATATTTCACAGAACCACCTGCTTTAGGTAATAGGAAATATTGGAACTTTGGTGCTGGAGTTAAATATGATATATTTAGAATTGATTTTAGTTTTATCAATGCGGTAGAATCAAATAGTCCTCTAGCAAATACAATGAGATTTTCATTTTTAGTAGATTGGCAATAATTTAAAGTTAAATTTAATTAAAATATTTAGCCTTGTAATTAAATTTATTAGGCTATTTTTGTTTAATAATTAATTGGTGATTATGAAAAAAAATATAGTTCTTTTTTTTATATGTATTACAAGTTTATTTTCTCAAAATACCAATGTTTACGAAACAACTTGGATAAAAGATGGATTGTTAATCAGTTCTGGATTAGTTTCAGCATTAGGTGGTTCTGCTTTAAATAATTCAGATTCGGTTAAATTGAGTGATATAAAACTATTAAATAGAAATAACTTGAATTTTTTAGACAAACCAGCTTCATACAATTATGATATTAAACTTTCTAACTTAAGTGATATATTAGTAGCTTCAGCTATAGTTTCACCTATTGTATTTGTTGTTGATGGAAATATGCAAAAAGATTGGGATAAAATTTCATTAATGTATATTGAAACTATGTTATTAGCTGGCACTTTACCTTCATTTGGTAAAGCAAATTATAGAGTAAGACCTTATGCATATAATAATATTGATGGGGTAGTAGATGGAATGTCAGAAGAGAAATTGCTAAGTCCTGATACACATAGATCCTTCTTTTCTGGGCATACAACTGTTGCATTTGCTTCTAGTATTTTTGTGGCTAAAGTTTATAATGATTTTTACCCAAATTCTGAATACAAAAATTATTTTTGGGCTGGAAGTATATTATTAGCTTCATCAGTTGGGTATTTAAGATATGCATCAGGGTATCATTTTCCAACTGATATATTAACTGGTGCTATTATTGGTACAGCTATTGGCTATTTGATTCCTGAAATTCATAAAATAAAAGGCAATGCAAAACTTCAATCAGGTGTAGGTGGTAATTTTATTGGTTTAAATTTTAGTTACAAATTTTAATTGTCTATTAAAAGGTATATTTATTAATATGATAAATTTAATAAAAAAGAGTTGGTTGCTTATATTATTAGTAGTATTAACTATTAATAAAAGTAATTCTCAAGAAAGCGAATCTAATAGCGTTTTAATTATTCCAAAAGCTGAAATATTAAATAACAAACTTGGTTTTGCTGCTTCAATGTTTTCAGGATATGGAGTAAGTTATGGATATAGAATTAACAATAATTATGCTTTAGAATTTACTACTTCAATTTATGGGGAAGGTGGCAGTAAATACAAAACTAGTTATAATAATTCATATTTAACTTCTACTTTAGGTTTTGAATTTCAAAGAAGCATTTATGTTAGCTCTGATTCAAGATTTTATGCTCTTGCTGGAGTAAGTTATTGGTACAATAGTAATAATAATAGCAGAAATAATACTAATATTCAAATAGATAATTCAGAAACCAATTATGTTGGTGGTCTATCATTAGGTTGGGAAATAGTTCTTGGTAAAAGATATGTAATCAATATTGAAGGTGGATATCTTTATAGACAAAATTCATATCAAGGTGAAATACCTTATAATAGTAGTACTTATAATTTAGGTTCTGGTGCTGGTGGAGGTGTTTACTATGCTTTTTAAAAATTATTTAAAAGAGAATAAAATGAAAATATACATTATGGTTTTTCTATTTGTTTTGATAAACTCTAGTCATTCGCAAGTTAGTGAATCTAATGATGCACTGATTATACCCAAAAAAGAAATATTAAATACCAAACTTGGTTTTGCTGGTTCTATGATTTCAGGTTATGGACTTAGCTTTGAGCATAATTTAAATAGTAATTATGTTTTAGAATTTACAGCTTCTATTTTTGGGGAAGGCGGGAGTAAAAATACAAATTCATACTCGAAATCATATATTGTTTCAACCTTAGGTCTTGAGCTTCAAAAGAACATGTATAGTAATTCTGACTCTAGGTTTTATACTTTTACTGCTGCTAGCCTTTGGATTGATAATAATTCAAGCAAAGATAATTACAATGCTTCTTCAATTGAAACTAAAGACAATGAAACAAGTTATGTAATGGGTATTGGGTTGGGTTGGGAAATTACTTTGGCTAAAAGAATTATCCTTAACTTAGAAGGTGGTTATTCTTATAAAAATTATGGATATTCTGGAATAGAACCTGAATATACTAGTGGACAAACTTTTTATTCCGCCTACAATAGAACAGCTTATCGTTTTGGTTTTGGATTTGGTGGTGGAGTGTATTACGCCTTTTAGAAATTCATTTCATAAAACTTTTACTTTTAAAAGAATAAACCC
>JAPLFM010000207.1 GCA_026390675.1 Candidatus Kapaibacterium sp.
AATCAGTGACTTTATGTCTGATGAAGGCATACTAAAAGAAATATTTTGTTTTAATGATAACTTGATATTTTCATCATCAAACCCATTGTTATTGATTTTAATCTTTACTAAACTATCTTGAGTATAATACAAAGTATCTCGCAAAATATTGTTCTTTATTCCTTGGAAAAATACTGTTCGTGGCTTCAGATTGAGCCTTAGAGTATCCCTTCTGCCAGCAATATCTTCTACCATTAGCACTAACTTACTATATGCTCTATCATCGGGAATTGTGTAATTTATCAAATAATTTGTATCACCTTTAAGAATTTTATTATAGGTAAAATCAATATTTTCTTTTTCTATTACTTTTAATATTTCTATACCTGAAAAAATAGAAATAGTATCATCTTTTATCAAAATACTCTGCTTACATTTGTCAATATCAAAACTTGGTGAGATAGAATCATTAAGATAATCTAAATGCTCCAAAGCCATACCACCAGTATAACCATAAGAATCATATACTCCATAGCCATAAACCAAAATTCCAAATTTTGCTTCACTTTTTAGATTATGTACTCCTTTTGAAACATCTTCAAGCCTTGTCCATAAGTAATCACCACCACGTACAGGTTTGAAAATATTATCGGGAAGTAAAGTGCCATCTAAAGATATTGCTTTATATTCTGATTTTGAAATCATTAAATTGATGTAATGATTAACAAAATTATTAAAAGGTGCTGCAATTACTGTATATGAACTAAGCCACTGCTGTGGAGTTGGCAAGATTGCTAAAAATGGGTCTCCAATTCTTTTCACATTATTTTGTGAAGGGGAAATATGGCAAGCTAAAACTGGTCTTGTGCTTTTGAAATAAAATGCTGAATCAAATTTGAAAGCAAAGAATTCACCTTTGTTGATTATAATATTGCTATCAGGCAATTCTAATTCTGTATTGTCAAAATTTGCTACAATCTTACCATAGCTTTTATTATCATTTGGATACGAAAAATTAGGTGTAAATACATATCTATTGCCAAGTGCTTGTATTGGTGGAGTTTGTTCGATTAATACATCATTTGTTTTTGAGACTAATGAACTTCTTTGATGAGTGGAATAAACTGCTATTGGTTTGTTTGATTTTATTAGAGAGCCACTTACATCATAAAAATTTGTAATATCGGCTATTATCTGAATTGCTTCATCTTTATTGAGAGTAATATTAAATACTTCATGTTTCTTTTTTTTATTCCACCAAATAGGGCAAGCTGGATTGATTGTAATCTCTGTATTATCTTGGTCTGCTACTATAGTTATATTGGAATAGCGATTGAGGCTAAACCCTACAGTATTATTAAAAAAAAAATTCTCTAAACTACATACAGTATAATTGGTATAAAGTGTATTCAATGGATAGCAAAGAAAAGCATCCGAAGTATAATATCTATAAGAAAGTCCATACAAAGTCATTTTATTATCAGAATGAACTCTAATTCCTTTTTTTAAAGCAATATTAAAAGTATCAAGCTGTAGATAATTTGGTAATTCGATTGTAGCAATATTACCTACTACTGCACTAAAACTTTTGTTAATTTTAATCCCTTTATCCCAATACTCAACATAGCCACTAATATTTTCACCATCACTTGGAGTGGCATACAATATCAAATGCAAAGAGGTATCAGGTATGGGGTCATCATTTTGAGGAAAGCACAATAAAAAGTCAGTGCCAATATTCGTTAGTTGAGCATTGGCACCAATAGCACTAAATAGTAAAGATAATATGAGTAGCAGTTTTTTTATAATGTATCCTTTTAATGTCCTCCGCTGGCGGAGGTGGCTTGCTTGCAAGACGGAGGTGGAGCATTCGTATTGCTTAAATTCCTATCTCACAACACAAAACTTTACACTTTTTCCAGACCACAAAAGCCTTGCAATATATACACCTTCGGCAAAGCCTTCAGTATTTACTTGAGTGTATTTATTGTTCACCTCAAAAGTCTTAACTAAAGTGCCAAGTGAATTATATATCCCTACTTGCTCACCAACACTTGGCTCTTCATCAAGTAAAAGAGTAGCAAGTGAATGTACAGGGTTTGGGTAAAATGCTAAAGGGTTTTCTTTAGAGAGTTCAACATCATTAATATCATCAACAATTGTTTTTAAGTAATTATATCTATACAAATAATTACCATTTTCGTCCTTAAAATGCAAATAAATCTTATCTTTAGTAACTCCAGGTTTTTTAGGTTTAAAATTTAAATTTAAATAATACCCAAAACCTTTTTCAATATTAATTGGAATATCAAAATCAGAGTAAATTTGAAGTTCTTCTTTCTCCCAAGCATTAAATGTTACAGAATCTAAGACAAAATTCTTGTCAGAACAATTATCTAAATACATCTTTTCTTTAACATTAATTTTAACATTTACTTTTGTTTTAAAATAATCAAAAGTATTAATATAAAAAGACAAAGGATGCTTAGGTTGGATTTTAATACTTATGCTATCAAACAAAACTATTTTTTTATCATTCATTGTTAAATATGCATTAATATATGCTTTTTTTTCATAAAATTTTGAAGTATTACAATAGAACCCCAAAATACAAGACTTACCCTGATTTATTTTATAAGGAATTGAATCATTTATAACTGTTGGTATATTTCCACCATTCCCCTTTACTAAACCATAAAAATTAAATAATGAATCGCCTCCATACCATTTCAAAGAGTCAAGTATTGCTGGCTTATCAAAATTATTGACTAATGATAAAAAGTCTGCAAAAACACGATTACTTAAATCTTCTGGACAATATCGTTCACTATTTCTTAAACCTGAATTAACAATAAAAATAGAATCTTTTATAGTTTTACATTTATATTTTAAAAATGTTGAATCTTTTAACAATTTATTTGTTCCATATTTTACATAGCTTAATCTAAATTTGCATATTAAATCAATATTATTTTTACTTAAGCTATCTTCAATTGAAGCATATATTTCAAAATTAAAATAAATACTTTGCTTTGGTAATATTAAAATTGGAGCAGAGAATGAGTTATCTAATTCAAAAGATGATAACCAATTATCAAATGAAGAGGCTTTAAATTGTAAACACTCAACATTTTCAATAAAAAAAGTATCATTTGTTAAATTCTTCACTTCATACTCAAAATTTTTATATGAAGGAACTGGTACTATACCCAAGTCAATAGATTCAGGAATACTTAATTTAGATTGAGAATACAAGTTTGATGATAATATAATCAACAATAATATTAATTTCATAAACATTTAGTAATAATTAATTTAATGATGTGTTAAATTATCTAATTAATTGCAAATAATAAAAGAAAAAGATTTTTACACTGTCATTTCGAGCAAAGCGAGAAATCTAGTGTTTGTTTTTCATTCAACATCCCATAAGTACCCCACCCCAAAAATACAACATCTCAAATTACTGTCGCAATTTTCCCAAAGATTTTAACAAGTTAAAATCGG
>JAPLFM010000314.1 GCA_026390675.1 Candidatus Kapaibacterium sp.
AGTCGTAGTTATCATCAGCTTCATTTGATAACTGGCAGATTGGGTTTGTAATAGGTTCCATTTTGTTTTTCCTTATTTTTGTTAAAAGTTTAAAACGAAAATATGGGAAATGAAATTAACTCAATGGAATCCATTTTAAAACGGTTTGCAAAGTATTGAGTAAATTTATGTAACATTGATTTCGAATTGTTAACAACTTTACCTATAATACTATAGTTTTTTTTTTTATATGTTTGTATAAGTTAATTTCAAATTTATATATAAATATTTAAGGAAAGAGTTTTATGAGAAAATTATTTTTTGTATTTTTGCTTGCAATGTTTTTGCAAATAAGTGTTTCGAAAGCGGATAATATTTCAGATTTTTATGCTGAATGTAGTTCAAATGGTGGATCTATTATAATTGTGCCAATTACTTACTATAGCTGTGTTGGTAAAATTTATATTTGCGTTATACCTACAGGCTCAACTGCAACTACACAAAACTTTAGATTTTCTTATGGTCCATTTATCTCTAATAATTCTAATTGCGATATGTTTTCTTTAAACAATTTAATCAATCCTTCATTCTGGACTAATATAAGTTCTCAAATTTTGAACCATATAGCATCAATACCAGCTTATAGCCCTGGCGATTGTAGTCTTGAAGCAACAAGCACAAACAAACAAACATTTGTTACAACAGAAATGTTTGTTTGCCAAAAGATAATTAACTTTGGTGCACCTCAGAATCAACAAATGTTAGTAAATTGTTCTACAGCTAATTTTTGTTCTATAACATATTCATTATGTTGGAGATATAGTGGCCAAGCAAATTCTCAAAAAGTATTGGAACTTGTTAAAATAAGTTCAAGTAATCAACAGTCTGGTTGGGCTTGTCCTACTATTTTGCCTGATATGTCTAATTATAATTTAAGTTTACCTTGGGAAACTGAATGTTTTTCTTTGCCATGTATTAATTAAATAAATTTATGAAATATTTTGTTATTCTTTATATATTGTTCATAAGCTACATTTCTAAATCAGAAATTAATTCTAATAGTTTCGTTAGGTTAAATGTTGACTTAAATGGAGTTGTAAAAGCTGAAAACAAAATAATAATTTATGGTTCTGGTGGATGTTTGATGTTTTCTGATGATAACGCTAATACTTGGAGTCAAGAAAGTATTAGCGATTCATTATATATTGTTAATTTAAAATACAATCAGGGGAAATTATTAGGAATAGTTTTGTCTTTAAATTCATTGGTTAATTATGAGATAATTTATGATTTGACAAGTAAAAAATATTTTCTAACAGAAATAAAGATACCATATAAAGGATATTTAAAATGGAAAGAATATAATAACAATCAATATTTTGCTTCTAATTTTGAAGTGTATTCTTTTAATAATATAACTAAAGAAGTTAATAAAGTTTATTCAGATTCTACTTTAAATTTTAATTATTTTACTCTAATTGACAATTATATATTTATGAATTCAGTAAAAGATACTGTAATTAAATTTAACTTACTAACAAAACAAATTGAACATATTCAAATCAAAGGATATAGTTTGTTTACTAGTGATATATTTAATTTTAAAAATACACTTTTTACGACTCAAAATAACAAAATGTTTAAATCTAATAATTATGGTGTAACATGGGATAGTATTTTCAATATTTTAAATCCTACTTTCTTTATAACTAATAATGATGTTTTATATACAAGGTCTGTAAATAAATCTAATAAGTTTGAAATTACTGAACTTTCAGATGATGGGAAAAACTTTAAATTTAATAAAAATTATCCTCTTGAATTTAAAAGCTATATAGAAAAATTCCAAATTTCAAATATATTTGAAATAGATTCAAATATTATGATAGCTGTTGGAATTGACAAATTAATATTGAAAATGAATAAAAAAACAAATGAATGTGAATTAGTTTCGAGTTTGAATAGAAAGCAATATGCAATAAATGTAAATTTTTTTGATAAGAGTTACGGTATTGCTTTTACTGATTATAATCAATTTTACAAAACTTTTGATAGTGGTGCTACTTGGATGCCTATAAATCAAAATCAAAGCATACCATTTGGAAGTGGAACTGTTTATATGGGTTCTAATTTTGTAGAAAGAGATGGTCGGTTTATGTACATTAACCCTTTCACAAGCTCATTAGATCCAAACTTAATAGTTTATAGTACGGATACTTGCAAAACTTTTAATACAAATTCAATTGATTTGAAAGACTTTCCATTAATAACTAATATTATTAGAAATGGAGACTCAATTTATTTTGCACTTTTAAAAAATTATTTCAACAACAAATATTCTCTACTTTATACTTTGGATAGAAATTTTAATATTAAAAATATACAAAGATTTGATTCCTTAGGAATATTTAGAATATATATAAATTCAAATAGTAAAATAGAACTCATCTGTAATGAATATAGATATCATAATGATAATTATATTGGGAATTTAACAAATTATTATGATAGTGTAAAAGTTATTATTAAAGAAATGAATGAAAGTAGTAATTCTTGGGATGATAAGCTAGTGATTTCCAAGTTGAATAAACATTATCTTAGGGATTATTTAAAATTAGAAAATAAATTATTGATTTTATCAGTTAAACAAAATTACGATCCTGCCAAGTCTGATACTGTTTCTACTTTGTTTGAAATTGAAAATGGAATTGCAAAATTACTTTACACATTTAATGATAGAAATGTTAATTCAATAGTAAATTTTAACGGTACATTGTTTTATATGAGTGTTAATAAATATTACTATCAAGATTCAAAATTGAAATGGATATCAAAACCAATATCTACTTTGTTTGGTGGTTTACGAAATCCCTATTTCGCTTATGGCAATACAATGTTTTTTGCATCAAAAAGCACTCAACTTTATGATAAAGATTATACTAACATCTACAGGTACACAGATGAAAGCCCAACAAGTGATGTAGAAGCTCAAATTGAAGATATGACAGACCTTGTTACTCTTAACCCTTCACCACTTCCAGCAAATACATTTACCAAAATAGGTGTTATTTGGAGTCCTATTTACAAATTTGATTTAAGTAATATTGAAGTATATGATATTTATGGAGTTAAAGTAAAAAGCAATTTAAAAACTTCACTAAGAGAATTTGATACTTTTAGAGGTGAACTTACTCTCCAAACTGAAGACTTACCTAATGGAGTATTCTTTATAAGAATATCCCACGGAATTACTACCAAATATGTTAAAATATTAGTTTCACATTAAACATTTATTTTGAATTGTTTAATTGCTCAT
>JAPLFM010000236.1:0-3745 GCA_026390675.1 Candidatus Kapaibacterium sp.
ATTATTTGGCTTAGGATAGGTTTTCCAGAAAATTTGTTATATTTGTGCATAGTTAATTGAATGTTCGCAAAATACAAAATTAACTATTGGACGGGGAATTCTATTCTTCGTCCTTTATTTTTTTATCGGACAATAGTGATTTTATAATATAATTTAACACAATTTTATATTCCAATTTATGAAATATTTAGATTAAATCACAGAAAAACAATTTCTTGTCACTCCTGTGCAGGCAGGAGTCAAGTGTTTTCTGGATTTTTCGTTTCACTCAAAATGACTGAAAAATCATGAAAAACGCTAAATCACTGCAAATTGAAATGAAGGAAATTGTGTAACATATTGAAAAATATAGGGTTAAACTGAATTAGGTGTTAGTTACTCCCTCCCCGATTTTAACTTGTTAAAATCTTTGGGCGAGGGTTGGGGTGGGGTTCTTAATTGAATGTTTTTTAAAATCAAAATCAAAATGGAAAATTAATTTTCAAATCCCAGCCAAATCTACCTTGAGCCAAATTGCCTACTCCAAATCTAAAGTTTGTTTCCCAATAAACTAAATTACTAATAAAAGTAGGAATTCTTCCAAGACCAAAACCAACTTCAGAATACAAAGTATTTGGAGTTTGTTCATAAGGTCTCACTTGAGTATATCCACCTGCTTCATTTAAAAAGTATCCTGATGCACCGCCAAGATTTAATTCTAAGCCTCTACCATTATATAGTGGTAAACCAATTGCTCGCCACCAAAGGTCCCCTGTATTGTAATTTAAATGAGCTGTTAAGAACTTATTTCCTCCATACTCACCTATTTTAGCAGTTGAAAAACTTCCAAATGGGCTATAAAATAATGATCTTGTTTGCATTCTAAATTGGTATTCAAGTGGTAAATTATTAGTTCCCACTCCTCCACTCAAAAGCAATTCAAGATTCATAGGATTATATCCTGTATAAAAAGTTGGTATAGATAATTTAAGTGATCCTTGTATAGAATTAAACTGAACAAATTCACTTTGACCAATATTTGCAAGTAAAGAGTAATCTAATCCTTTTAAAATATTTGCTTCACTTTTAAATGTCAACACTTTGTATGTAGCTGGAACAATATTTCTATTTTCTAACCATGCAGTAAAATTATCAGAATTGAAAATAGAATAATCTGTTGAATTTCTTAATTTCTTATGTCTAGACTCTTCATAATTTATACTAAAATCAATTTTACTTAATTTACCATCTAATGAAATTGAATATCCATCTTTTCTATAATAATCATAATAATCTGTATGGAAAATACCAGCAAAAAGCATATTTGCGATGTTTGGAATTGACCTGTCACTTCCAAACTTTTCCTCTTGGCTAAAAGCATTTGATTTTAAGTATAATTTATCTCCTTTATTATTTAATATATTATACTCCAATCCAAGAGAGCCTAATGTGTTAATTTCCTTGTTGTCATATAATATTTTTTGTCCAAGTGTATAATATGCTTTCCCATTTAAAACCAAATTATTAATTGGAGAATAACCTAAAGTTATTCCAAAGTTTAGCTTCATTACTCGATTGTAATCCAAATAGGGTCCTATACTCATATTATTTCCAGCTTTTCTATCTTCTTTCTTACTTGTATCTGATTTGACTAAACTATCAATTTTGTTATATACCTGAAGTTCTTTTTCAGATATTTCTCTCAAAGAATTTTTTTCCCAAAATTCAATTTTATTTGAATCTGCCATTTTCGCAACTTTAATACTATTGTTTATTTTTGTATAAATTGAATCTGGAAGTTGTTCATTTACTTTTACTTGACTATATATACTATTAACATTAAATTTTGCTTCAAATTCAGCCAAACCTGAAATAATATTAATGTTTACATTAGCAGTCATATCCATATAAGACGGGTACCAAATCCCACCTTCAATTTCTTCAAATTTTTCTTTATATGTTAACTTTTTAAAAAATTGAATTGCTGATGATTCACTTGGAGTCAAATCAAGGTCAACCAAACTATAAGTACCTTCTACTATTTGAATTGTACCATAAAAGCTTGGATAAGTATTTGACTTAGGCTCTACTTTCATAACATAGATATATCTATTATCTTGCTTGATTTTTTTTATTATCTTGAAATTATAATATGATAATGCATCTTTACTCAATGGAGTAATTATGTGAGCATCTGCTATTTTGACTTCATCATCATAAAAATTTTGGAAGTTAGAAATTGATATTAAATTATCTTGAGGTTGCATGTTTGCAGTTTGTCTGCGTTGGATTATTTCAGTAAAGTTTACATTTTTTTCATAGTCTTTTGCAATATTTGAAAAAGTTTCTACTACCCATAACTTGTATTTATCTACATTTTCATTTGACTGTTTATTTCCCATAGTCAAACTAATTGAATTAGAAGTAGTTTGAGCATTTTCCAAAAGATTTCCATCAATTTCTAAAAATAGTTTAGAATATAATAATCCACTAAAAGTTTTAAGTTTTTTATTATTTTCTTCTTTCTTTTCAATAGCTCTTTTTATTACTAATTCAGGCTCAATATTACCAATAACTAAAGCTTCTTTCATAATTAGGGCATCTTCTTTAAGTCTAATAAATAATGTATCAGAAAATTTAATTATACTTATTTCTTTGGGTTCATAGCCAAGTGAAGAAATTTTAATTCTTGAGTTTGATTCTAATGAAGGTAACCTAAAATAACCTTTATTATTTGTATAAGTACCCTTTTTGGTATTTAGTAGTTTGATTGTTGCACCAGGTATTGCTTTGTTATTTAACTCATCAATAACTTTTCCAAAAATGACATTTTGTGATTTTAGATTAGATATTGAAATTAAAATCAATAAAATTAAGATAAAATAAAGTTTATTTCGTTTCATATTTATATATTTTGTGAAAATTAGGTTTACGTAAATTGAAAAATATAGTTACAAAAAAAAGTACAAGTATCACTTACAAATTTACATTTTTTATTTTTTTTATCCTTACTTTTATTCCACTCAAAGCACAATTATTGCCAGGCGGGGAAAAAGATAATTACGAATTGAAAAAAGATAATTCTGGAAACATCAATGCTTTATATGGTGCTTTAGAGGTTAAAGGTGCATTATTAGATAATGATTTGACTTATGAATTAGGTACAAAAGCTGGATTGTTATTTTCAAATTCAAGTATAGGTTTTGTAGCTTTTACAAGAATTTCTAAAACAGTAGAAAAAAATACTGATCCAAACAATCGTCCTCAGTCATTTTTTAATTTCAAATATTATGGTTTGTACTATGATTATATTTCATCTAAAAAGTCAAAAACTTTTTTTAACGCTGGACTTTCGGGTTCTTTAGGATATACTTCATATGAGAAATCAATCTCTCAAATTGATAATTATTCAACAATCAAAGATTACTATTTAATCTTAGAACCAAACGTAAGTTATAATATTAAAGTATGGAACAATAATTACATAGGGTTAGGACTTGGATATAGAAAAGCAATTGGTTTATGGTCAGCCAATCAAACAAATTATTTCTCAGGTCCAATATTTACACTTTCATATAAGTTTTTGAATTGATTAAAAAAAAACATTTTGGTTTAAAAAAAAAAGCCTACTTATTTTTTAAGTAGGCTACTAAAGTTTTATTTTAATGTTTCAAGTTCTTTTTGAATATCCTCAATTCTAGTATTGACTTCTATTAAAGCACTTTCTTTATCAGCAATTTTCGCTTCAATACTAGTTATATTTTCA
>JAPLFM010000236.1:3752-8486 GCA_026390675.1 Candidatus Kapaibacterium sp.
TTTTGATTTTCAAGAGCTTGTCTATCTAATATAAGAATTTCATTTAGTTTAGTAAGTCTATTTTGTAGACCTTTTAAAACGCCATTTAATTTTTCAAATTTATCTTCTTTTCTCTTTTGAGTAAATTCATTTCTTTTCTTATCAAAAATATCAAAAGCTTCTCGAATCTTTTTAAATAGCTCATTTCTTTGATCTTTCTTAAGTTTTAGTATTTTAACTTCGTCTTGAACTGCTATCAATCCTTCTCTAATTTCTCTAAAATCATTTGAATATTCAATAGAATTAAAAACTTCACTAACTCTAATTTCCAAGCGATTATTATTTTCGTTGCAATCACTTTCATAGGTATCTCTATCATCACCTTGTTTTGAGTTTAAATCATCGAAAACAAATCTTACGGCACCATAAAGTTCATCTCTTTGGTCACGTTTCATATTATTATCTTTGATAACTGATTGAGCTTTTATTAGACTTTCACGAGCTGCTTTAAAATCTAAGGTTTCTTTAGCAAAAGCAATTGCTTCATCTATTGCAGTTTTTGCAATATTATAACCTACAGTGGAAACTTCATCATA
Organism: Candidatus Kapaibacterium sp.; assembly: GCA_026390675.1. Lineage (GTDB taxonomy): Bacteria > Bacteroidota > Ignavibacteria > Kapaibacteriales > UBA2268 > JAPLFM01. Next base: position 4,328 of record JAPLFM010000236.1, read on the forward strand.
CTTAGCTCTTTCTATATCTTGTCTTGCATTTAAAGAATTAAATGCTTCTCGAATCAAACCATATAGTTCATCTCTTTTTTCTCTTTTTAATTTAATATCTTTTAAAAGAGATTGAGTTTCTATCAATTTTTGTCTAGTTTCTTTAAAGTTACTTGCTTCTTTTGATTCTGCAATCACCAATTCAATTTTTGGTTTAATACTTAAATAATTTTCAGAACATTCCATTTCATAAGATTCTCGTTCACTTGATTGTTTTTCATTAACTTGATCAAATATAAGTTGAATAGTTTTATAAAATTCATCTTTAATATCACGTTTAATATTTACACTTTTTAAAATACCTTGTGCCTTTATTAGAAATTCACGTGCTGCTTTAAATTCTTGAGAATCAGTTGCATTTTTGATTAATTCATCTAATTCAGGCTTTATCTTATCCAAATTTTCTTTTAATTCTATTTCAAGAGTCTCACGAATATTATCTTGTCTAATTCTTAAAACTTCAAAAACAGATTGAAGTTCATTTATAAGATTATCTTTTTCACTTTTATCAACAGCAAAAAGAGCTAATATTTTTTCCTTTATTTCTACAATTGTCTTTCTCAAAGCTTTAAAATCATCTGAAGTTTTAGAGTTTTCAGAAATTAAAGCAACATTTGATTTTAATTCATCCAATTTAGCTTTTTGGTCTGCTAACGCTTCAGGATTAGTTGGGAGTTCAATTCTTTCTGTTGACACAACTTCAATTTGAGATTCTTCAATACTAGTTTTATCAACTATTTCTTTTTCTACTGATACAGTAGCTTCAACTAATTCAATAGTTTCAGTTTCTAACAATTCTGAATCAACATTTGCTAATTCTTCAATATTACTTTCTATAGTATCTTGTTTTTCTAAACTTGACTCATTAGAAATTGTTTGTTCTATTTCTGCACTTTCATTAAGAACAGTATTGTTTGGTAAAGTATCAATTAAAAATAACCTAAATATAATTTATAGTAAGTAAAAAGTAATTAATTTTTTAAAAGTTTTAGTCAATAGTAGTATTTATATTACTACCAATAATACCTGAACCAATTGTTTCTGGATTAGAAGGTATTTCTTCAATTTTAAGTGATTTAAGAGCTTCTAAAGTTCGTTTACTAATAACTGGTAATGTTTCACCACGCATTAGTTGATCAAGCTCCTCAGCGTCAAGTATTTCTCTTTCAATTAATACTTTTGAAGTTATATGTAATAAATCTAAGTTTTCAATTAATAACTGTTCAGCTTTATGAGCTGCCGATGTAATAATTCTTTTAACTTCAGCATCAATAGCTACTTGAGTATTTTCAGAAAATTCTCTAGATGCTGACATCTCTCTTCCTAAAAATGGATCTTCTTGTTTTGATGAAAAGTTAATTGGTCCGAGTTCTTCACTCATTCCCCAATCACAAACCATTTTTCGAGCCATATCTGTAGCGCGTTGAATATCATTAGAAGCACCAGTTGAGTAATTATTAAACACAATTTTCTCAGCAGCTCTTCCACCCATTAACATAACTATTTTTGCTTCAATATAATTTAATGACCATGAATGAAAATCTTCATTTGGCAAAGATGAAGTAACGCCTAATGCTCTACCTCTTGGAATGATTGTAACTTTATGGACTGGATCACAGTAAGGTAAAATTTTACCAATTAGTGCATGCCCCATTTCATGATAAGCAGTCATTTCTTTTTCTTGTACTGAAATTACCATGCTTCTTCTTTCAATTCCCATCAGTACTTTGTCTTTAGCATTTTCAAAATCATACATAGTTACTTTGTCACTATTTCTACGAGCAGCAAGTAAAGCAGATTCATTTACAATATTAGCTATATCAGCTCCTGAAAGACCTGGAGTTCCTTTTGACAAAATCACAAGATTAACATCATCTCCAAGAGGTACTTTAGCTGTATGTACTTTAAAAATTCCTTCTCTACCTTTCACATCTGGCCTATCAACAACAACTTGTCTATCAAACCTACCAGGTCTTAAAAGTGCAGGGTCAAGCACATCTGGTCTATTAGTAGCAGCTATTATAATGACACCTCCATTTTGCTCAAAACCATCCATTTCTACAAGCAATTGATTTAAAGTTTGTTCACGTTCGTCATTTCCTCCACCCATACCAGCACCACGTTTACGACCTACTGCATCAATTTCATCAATAAAAACTATGCATGGACTGTTTTTCTTTGCTTGTTCAAACAAATCTCTTACTCTACTTGCTCCCACACCAACAAACATTTCTACAAAATCGGCTCCTGAAATTGAAAAGAATGGAACTTCAGCTTCACCTGCAACTGCTCGAGCCATAAGTGTTTTACCAGTACCTGGAGGTCCTAAAAGCAATACTCCTTTTGGAATCTTACCACCTAATTTTCTAAATTTACCTGGGTCTTTTAAAAATTCAATTACTTCTTGAAGTTCATATTTTGCTTCATCAGCTCCAGCAACATCATCAAAAGTTACTTTAGTAGCAGATTCATTCATCAATTTTACTCTAGCTTTGCCAAATGAAAACAAACCTTTTGGTCCACCTCCACCTTGCATTCTTTTTAGAGCAAAAATTACAATTACAAAAATAATCAGTATTGGCAAAATAGATAGTAAAGTATTCCACAACGCACTATCACTATCTTCATAACGAATATAGATATTGTCTGCTTCCCAAATTTTCTGAGTCTCTTGATCAACAATTCCTAACTTTGTATTGAATTTTGAAATTTTTAATTCTTTTCCATTTACAACAATTGGAATCTCATATGAGAATAAGAAACGCTTGATTCACCAGCATTTTGATTTCCCTGCATCAAAACTACCATACTGAATACACCCATTGCAATAAACAGCCACATCATAAGATTTTTAGTAAACTTATTATTTTGATTGTTATTATAATCACCGAAAGGATTTATTTTCTTTTTATTTTCATCATTTGATGAATCTGGTCGCTTATCGCCCATTTACTTTTCCTTATGTTTAATGTTTTATTTATTGACGATATAGAATTGATAATATTAACAAATTAATTAATATTCTAATTTTTTCTATTTGAATTGAACTTCAGCTTTCAAAAACTTTTTTGTATCTTTTGAAATTTTGTATTTTTCTGAAAATCTTTTTCCAATAACCCAAATAATATCTAAACCATCATCCAAAACACAAATATTGTCTTTTTGCAAAGTTGAAACCTTTTCATTAATGAAATAATCACTTAGTTTAACTCTACCATTCATTCCAAAAGGTACGAATGAATCACCTTTTTGCCAGTTTCTAATATTAAGAAACTGAGGCATAAATTCATAATCCAAGTATTCAATCAAAGGGTTATCGTCTAATTCAATATCATTTTTATTTATCTCAGATAATATGAGTTTGAAATTTTCAAATTCATATTCACCAATTGTTTTAATTTTTTTATTAATCTTTTCGACAACTTTTTCTTTAAAAATAACAATTGTTTCTCTATCTTTTAAAGCAAAAATGTTTTGATAAATGTTAATCCTAGTCCCTGTATTTGCATTTAATAAATCAATAATTGAATCAATTTGTGAATTAGTCAGTGCAGTATTACTAAAGTGTTTTTCAAATAGTAATTGTAAAATTTCACCTTGAATAAATGCATTATGAGTTTGAAGCAATGGTAATTTCAAATTAATTGAATTCTCTGTTGATGAAAAAACAACTGAATCAATATTCTCTTTTACTCTTTCAACAACATATTTGTCAGCTTGTTGAATTAATCTTGAAGTTCTGTTCAAAATATTCACTAGGTTTGGATTGTATTCTTTTTCAAGAAAAGGGATAAGTGTATTTCTAATTTTGTTCCTTGTATAAATACTTTCAGAATTTGAACTATCTTCTCTCCATCTCAATTCTCTTAACTTAGCATATTTTATCAAATCACTTTTCTTAAAATTAATTAAAGGTCTTATTACAAATATATTCTTTATAAAATTTCTTCTTGCTGGAATACCACTCAATCCAGTTAAGCCACTACCTCTAAATAGATTAATTAAAAATGTTTCAACAGAATCATCTGCTGTATGTGCTGTTGCTAAATATTCAACTTTTTCAGTAGAAACTACCCTTTCAAAAAATTTATATCTCAAATCTCTTGCAGCTTCTTCAATC
>JAPLFM010000236.1:8510-9975 GCA_026390675.1 Candidatus Kapaibacterium sp.
GCGTGAAAAGGAAGATTGTATTCTTCAGCTAATTTCTTGACATATTCTTTATCGTGAGTTGCTTCATCACCACGTAAATTATGATTAAAGTGAGCAATGTGTAATTCAAAAGGATATATTAATGAAAGATTTGCCATCATATCTAACATAACTACAGAATCAACTCCACCACTTACACCTAAAACAATTTTTACATTTTTTTCAACATATAATTTGTTTTTAATAAAATTAAGAAGTGGTTCAAAATATAAGGTATATGGAGGTCTATATATTTGATCTAAATTAAGTAAAATTTCTTTTTTTTGTTCAACTAAATTATTTTGTTGTAATACTTCTGGTTGTTTAAATAAATTAGGTATTTCATGCTTATTTTTAAAATCTTTTTCATCTTGTCTAATAATATCATTTTTCTTATTTTGAATATTTAAATTCGACTCTTTCAAATTACTTTCAACTACATCGTTGGCTTTTAAATCAAAACTATTAACCACAATATTACTTTTTATAAGATTCTTTTTATAATTTGGATTGTTAAGATTAGCTTTGTTATTATCTAGATTTTTTTGTTGTTTACTAAACAGTGGTTTCTGCAAATCAATATCAGCTTTAACATCATTTACAATTTTATTATTTTGAGTTTCTTGTTTTACTTCAATATCTATAATATCATTAATTTTTAAAAGCTTTTTTTTGTAATTTGGGTTATTTAAATTACTTTTAAGGTTTTGTAAAGTTCTATCAGGTTTTATACTATGGTCTAAATCAACATTTGTTTTTTTATTTAAGTTATCTTTCAATTCAATTTTTGATGAATCATTAACCAAGGAATTTGATTTAATAAGTTCATTTGAAATTACATCTTTAGGTTTCTCAAATGTAGATTTAAAATTACTTGGTTTATTCTTAAAATTTCGATTTCTATCAAAATCAGTTTTAGCTCTAAACTTTTTATTTTCAATTGGTTTTTTGTTAGCAAGTTCATGCATCGTCAATACAGGCATTTTATCTTCAGGTAAAATCTGAGTTGGTTGAGTACTTGGGTCTTGTGAATTGTTATTTTTACTTGATTTGAATACTTTGCTAGAGGTATTGGTCTTTTTTTCAGACATTTTTTACTAAATCCTTTTTAAAAAGTATTTAGAATAACAAATGCCCAAATTATTGTAAATTTTTCAAACTTTTGCATCAAATATTAATCCTTTTACCTTATCAGTTTTTTCAGTAAACTCAAAATCTAGCTCTTCAGGATTAAAAATTTGCTGTTGATTTGTCCTTTTCTCCTCTGATTTCAAGAACGAAATAATATTATAGTTTTTTTCACTAAACATAATATTTGAATTTTTACTTGTTCTTAATGAAAATCTGGAATCTGATATATTTAATGATTTATTTAATGTTTCGTAAATTTCAACTTTTGTTTGATTATCATTATTTTGGTGATTTTTAAAATTATTATTTGGCTGTC
>JAPLFM010000195.1 GCA_026390675.1 Candidatus Kapaibacterium sp.
TAATTTATCTAATATTAATTTAAATGAAGTATGGGCAGATGCACAAACACCTGAAGCTTTTGAAACTTTACATCTTGCTAGATGGGAAGAAATAGAACATTGGGTAGATGTACTTTCATCAAAAAATTTAGTAGATAGCACAGACGTAAAATGGGCTTATATTGAAGGAAGTATTGATGCAACTTTAGGAAAATTTGGTAAGTACTCAGTTGGGTACCCAGCAAATGGATATATAAAGTTTTATGCAAAAGCTATAATGCAAGGTCCATTTAAAACTGCTAAAGATTTGAAAGATATTATGTTTACTAATTTGAAAGAAAAGAATTTAATTCCTTTAACTCCTCCAAATATTTATCCATACAATCTTGATGATAAAAGTCAATTTTTAAAAGTTACCAGCATTCCTAAAAATGTTGTTGATTGGGTAGTATTGGAAATGAGAGATAAAGCTATTAATCCTAGTTATAGATATTTTAAAACTTGTTATTTAACTAAAAGTGGTGACTTAATTGACCCAATAGTTGGTGGTCATGTTGCATTATCTCAAGTAAGTGTTTCGAGTGCTTCTACGAATTTAACAAATGATAGAATGGATACTACTGGTCAGACTGAATATTATTTTGCAATTAGACACAAAAATCACTTAACTTTAATGAGTCAAAACCCTGTAAAATTAAATTACAAAGATGGTATAGCATCAAAAAGTACTTTTAATTTTTCAAGACCTGATTCGGTTTTTGGTTCAACTTCTAATATGAGACTTTTGGGATATGATGTAAATAAAACAGCTATGTTTGGTATGATTGCAGGTAATTTCCCAGCTGAATTTGATTTGAGTGGTGAAATAAAAGATGCAAATCCTGTTTCAAAGTTTTTCTTAGATGGACTTGAAGGAATGGATGAAATTAAAAGTAATGATTACAATGTAATTTCTACATTTTTCAAAGACAACAAATTCCCGCTTGGCTACTTTACTGAAGATTACGACTTAAATGGTATTGTAAATACAAAAGATTATAATATTAGTTGGAATAATAGAGATAGAAATGTTACTATTAAGTAAACAAAAATTAAATACTATAGTACGATTTAAGGTGTTTTTGATATTTGCCTTTACTCTTTTTATTTTGTTTTCAATAGATTCCAAATCTCAAATTGGTAATGCTAATGTTAAAATAATCAATGCATTTAAAGTTGATAGCAATGTATTTGAGTTTGGCTTAGAAATGACAAGACTTCAGTCAAAATGGTATAGATGGGCAAATGCAACATTTGCTTTTAAATTTAGTGACTCAACTTTTTTGTATGATTCCAATATTCTTAAATTTGAACAAGTTGAAGATCAAGACGTTACAATAAATTATGGTAATTTTTTGATTTCCCCATTACCAGTTAATAAGTACAGTATTGATTGTACTGTATTTAAGCAGTTCTTATATGTAAATATTATTGGTCCAGAAAATTTTAGTGACTGTGTACCAGTTCCAACTGATGAAGCAAAGAGAATTGCAAAGTTTAGAATAACAAGAACGGATGGTGGCCAATTCCCAGATAATCCTAAAGATTTAGTTGGTTTGAAAATTAGATGGTTGGAACCAACTGAGTATTATAATGCTATAGCATATAAAACAGATAATCCCATTGATTCAATTGGAACAGATAGCTACAACAAATCTGAAGATAATATTGATTTGACAAACCCATTAGATGCAAAAGCAATTTTTGATAATGATACAGCTCAAAAACCTGGATTTAATATTCGATCATTTAGTGCAAATTATGTTGGTACAACTAATGTAAAATTAGAATGGGAAACTTTATCTGAAGTTAATTGTAAAGGATTTAAGATTACTCGAACTAGTGATTTTTATGGTGGTTTGAAAGCTGATGAACTTGTATATAATTATGTTGTAGGTGATTACAATAAGACATCTGAAGATCCTAAAAATAAAAGATTAAAAGGGCTAGGGACTAGTATCAAAAAAAATATTTATACTTTTGAAGATACTGCAGGTGTTAGAAATGCATACTACTATTATAAGTTAGAGTATTATGATTATGGCGACCAAAGAACTGTACCTAGTAGAGGATATGTAAAATTAAGAGTACCTAATTCAACAATTAGTCATGCTCAAGCAAATCCCAATCCTTTTGAAAGAGCAACTCAGATAGAATATACAGTAGATGATGATGTTTATTTGACTGCAAGTGTTTTTGATCTAAATGGTAAAGAAGTAAAAAGTTTGTTTAAAGATCAACTAACTAATATTGGTGATCATACTTATGATTTGAATATGCCTCAGTTTGCGTCACAAGGACTTTATGATTTAAGATTTTTTGCAGTACCTATTAAAGATAAAACTGTAGAAGCTTCTCAAGCAAGTGTTCGATTGACTATGTATAGATAGAATTTTTTTTTGAATTTGAAGTTTTTTTTATAGATTTTTTCTCGCAATCTGTCTTCATTCTATCTCTCCTCTATAGAGAAGTCTTGATTTTGCGACTTTTGCTATATTATAGTTAATCATAGTAATTTTGTATTTATATTTTTTTGAAAAATAGCTAAATTGATAAAACCACTACTTAAATATTATCTATTTATCTTTATCTTTTCTTTAAGTATATCTAATTCATTTGCTCAAGCAGATATGGGTGAACTATTTGATATTACAACTTTGGAAAGTAACGATACAATTCAAACAAGAAGGACTTATGGTACTTGGTGGTTTGGGTTAACAGCTGGCGGTAATTTTCAAAAGTATTATGGTAATATATATATGCCAGAAGATCCTAATAGATTAACTGACACTCTTAGAAACCCAGAACACGCGCTACTTGGTGGAATTGGTGGAGGATTCCAAGATTACGGTTTCTTTGCCGAATACCAGCCTGCCGGAGGAAATTGGGGTATTAGTCTAAGATCTTATTATTCAAACAAGCGAACAATAAGTGCTTCCAGTGATAAAATTGAAGTAGAAAATGCAGGTGGTTTTACTAAAACAATTTTAATTCAAACAACCGACCCACAAAATAAAAGTTTTGTTGACTATTATACATTTTGCCCTTCATTTAGATTGAATTTATACAAAGGATTTTACTTCTTGTTTGGAGCTGATATTGATGTATTAAAGAGTTCATTTATTCAGCATGTAGCATTTACAAATAATCCAGACCCAATTGTTGAAACCAGAATATTTGATTTAAAGCCGGTGGCTACAAGATACGGAGCTCATTTTGGTATGGGTTATGATTTGTTTGTTCTTGATTATAATAAGGGAAATAGAATCTTGCTTTCACCATTTTTCACAGTAGGTACTGGAACAGCAATGTTTAATAAGAATGGTGATGGGATTTCAAATCCAAATTTATCATCATTTAGTTTGAAATTTGGTTTAAGTGTAAAGTTTAGTAGTGATAAAGAAAAGAATGACACTTTGTTTTATAACCCTAATGCTAAAGAAGTTTTAAGCACTCTTGCATCTGCTCAAATTGATAGAGGAGTAGATTACCAAGGATTTACTAGACAAGAGTTAACTGAAGCACCAAATATCAGTTATGTAGCTATTCCTGAAATTGTAGAACAAGTAAAAGAAGAGCCTGTATTTGCAAATGAACAAGCTAAAGAAGATAAAGTAGTTAAAACAGAAGAGAAAATCAAAGTACTAACTTCTGAAGAGGTTGTTAAATTGAAAACAATTTTGTACTTTAGCGATACACAAATTCAGTTAAATCAACAAATGAAAGATTATTTGGCTTCTGTAGCAGTTTATTTAAAGGAACATCCAAAAGCAACTGTTGTAATTGATACTCATACTGATAATAGAGGGTTGCCTGCTGAAAACAAAAAGAAATCAGATGATAGAGCGAGTGCAGCACTTAAATATTTACTTAGTAAAACGATTTCTAAAACTAGAATCTTTGCAAAAGGTAATGGGGATATAAAACCTGTTGGAGACAACAATACCGATGAAGGTAGAAGAAAAAACAGACGTATTGAAATAACAGTTAGACCATAATTTTTTGCAAAATTAAAAATATTTGTTTAAAAATATATTGATTCTTTGTAACTTACTAAAAGATATTCTTCAATTTGAAATAATTTATTAAAATTAAGTGGTGATTAAATGAGTGAAGCAGTATTACCAATTTGTGTTATTGAGGATAATACCCCAATTAGAAGGTTGTTTTGTACCATTCTTAAAAAAGCAGGTTTTGAAACTGTTGATTTTGCAGATGGATTTTCATCTATAGATTACCTTAAAGAAAGTCCAGTTGCAGGTATTATTATGGATATATTATTACCTGATTTAAATGGCACAGAACTTATTGCAATGGTAAGAGATTTGCCTAATGTTGGAGATGTTCCAATTATTGCAGTTACAGGATTTGCTCAAGCAAATGACAGAGAAAGGTTTATTCAATTGGGATTTGATTCTTACATTGCAAAACCAGTAAATACTGCAACATTTGTTTCAGAAGTTAAAACAATCTTTGATTCCAAATCAAAAAGTTAAATCACTTTATTATTTTTCGAGAGTTAAATGGCAATTCAAAAGAATCCAGCATCTTCTTATGAAAAAGTAATGAAGGATGCTTCTAAAGGTAGTGGTAGTGGAGTATTTAAACTATCAAAAACTTATCCAGCGTTTATTATATTAATTGTTACAGTAGCATTAAGTTTCTTTGTTAGAAATTTTGTTCAAAATACAATTAAAGATAATAATAAATCTGCTTATGATAAAGCTGTTACATCAGTAATGACTAGGTTCAACCAAAGTTATGAAACAAAACTTCAAATTCTAAGTTCCATGAGTAATTTATTTCAAAGAACTTATGTTGGAAGAGATGTATTTGAGTTAAATGCATCTGTTCCTGTAAGTACATATAGTTCTATAATTTGTATAAATTATTTGTATCCAATTCAACATTCTAAGTTGGAAGACTTTCTTTATGGTGCAAAAACTCAAGGTTATTATGATATTAAAGTTACTCCTGAAGGAGTAAGAGATGATTATTTCGTAGTACAATACTTATATCCTTTTGAAAAAAATATGCAAAGAAGTGGTTTTGACTTTGGTGCAGATCCAATAACAAGAAAGTATATAAACTTGGCAAAAGACAATAAAATTGTAGTTGCATCAGAATTTTTCAATATTCGTAAAGACACTTTAGGTTTTTGCATTTACTCTCCATTGTATAAAAAAGATGCTGTTTTAAGTTCTGTTGGTGATAGACAAAGCAATTTTACCTCATTGCTAGTAATGGATATTAATTCAAATGAATATTTTAAGCAAGCTTTGGGTGAAGGAATAGCAACAGATTCTACTATTCAATTTTTATTAGTTGATACAGATGAAAGTGGAAAAGAAAATATAATTTATAAATCTAAGAATTGTGATGCAAATTTTAATTTGAAACATGACAATTCTAATTCTCAAATTAAACCATTAATTTCAGAAGATGTTATTTATCAGTTAGCAAATAGGAAAATTAAAATTCATTTTGCAACTGTACCAAATTTTGGCGGAGAATGGCAATCACAATATCCTAACATAGCTTTAGCTGGAGCATTGATAACTTCATTTATGCTATTTGGATTTATCTTGTCTGTTATTACAAGTCGTGGTAGAGCTTTGGACTTAGCAGAAAAAATCACAAGAGATCAAAGACGTATTGTTGATTCTTCACAAGATATTATTGCAATGTTAGATTTTGATGGATTATGGAAAACTATGAATCCAGCATCATTTAAATTGTTTAATTTAAGTCCTGATGAATTGATTGGTAATTCTATTGATACTTTGTTTAATGATGAAGAAGGTAAAAATTATTTTTATTCATTAAAAAATAATGAACAAAATGAGTTTACAGAAAGAATAGATCTTCAAATGAAATCAAATGATGGAACTGTAAAATGGATTAATTGGAGTTTTACTGTTGCTAAACAAGATAAATTGATATATTCGATTGGTAGAGATGTTACTCTAGAAAAGTTAGCTGAAGAGCAAGCTAAGCTTAGAAATAAACAAGTAATGTTAGCTGAACAATTTGCAAGAGAAGCTAGTGAATCTAAAACTTACTTTATGGTAAAACTAGGTCACCAACTTCGTAACTCATTAACAGGTATTGTTGGTTATTTGCAATTAGTATCGGGTAAAATGTATGAAACCGAAGAGGAACTTGATTCATTCATTGGTTTGGCAGAAGAATCGACTGATGAACTATTCACTTTTGTTTCGGATTTAGTAGATAGATCTTTACAAAGTGATGCCCAGAATACTGTAGATATTTCTACAATTCACTTTGACCAAGTAATTGAAGAAGCTAATTCTAAAAAAGATAAATATATTACTTCTGGTGTAAAAGTAACTGTTGAGATTAATAATGAAGGTGATAAACCTGCGAGATTGGTAGCAGATAAACATGTTTTATCAGAGGCAATTGTAAAAGTATATGATGCACTTTCTTCTGGAATGAAAGAATGTCATTTTGCAATTACTGTTCAAGAAAATCCTTATGAAGGTGCAACAGAGATACAGATTCTTAGTTCGGCTAATCCTTTGGTTGAAGAGTTAATTAAAATTTATAAAGATAATAAAAATCATATAATTGAAGCTCTTCAACATGACAAACGAGATATTATGTTAGACTTGGCTATTGTTGAATCAAATGTTAGAAGAATGAATGGCTCAATGAATGTAGATTCAATTGGTGAAGACGGTAATATTGTAATGCTTACAATGCCTCTCAACAAACCTCAAGAATTTCATAGTTAGTTAAGAATCAATAATTAATTACAAAAAAAGAAGTTACTCATAAAAGTAACTTCTTTTTTTTATTTATATTTTGAAAGAGATTTAGAAGCTGTTTTTAGTTAAAGTAGCTTTTAAGTATTCTGTATTTAATTTAGCAATAAATTTGACAGATATAGATTTAGGACAAGCAGCTTCACATTCAAAATGATTGGTACAAGCTCCAAAGCCTTCAGCTTCCATTTGATTTACCATTCCAATAACTCGCTCTTTTCTTTCTATTTGACCTTGTGGTAGTAAAGCAAATTGATTTACTTTAGCAGAAACAAATAGCATTGCAGCACCATTAGGGCAGGCAGCAACACAGGCTCCACATCCAATACAAGCAGCAGCATCCATTGCCAAATCAGCATTTTTCTTACTAATTGGAATATTATTCGCATCTTGTGCTTGTCCTGTTCTAACTGAAATATAGCCACCTTTTTGCATAATTCTATCGAATGCATTACGATCAACTACCAAATCTTTTATAACTGGAAAAGCTTTAGCTCTAAATGGTTCGATATTAATAGTTTGTCCATCTTTAAATTTTCTCATGTGCAATTGGCAAGTAGTAGTTTCTTTTTCAGGACCGTGAGGAGTTCCATTGATAGTCATAGAACATGCACCACAAATTCCTTCTCTACAATCATGATCAAAAGCAACTGGATCATCACCTTTTAATATTAGATCTTCATTTAAAATATCAAGCATTTCAAGAAATGACATATCTTCTTCAACATGATTTAGTTGATAAGATGTCATTTTACCATCAGTTTTAGCGTTTTTTTGTCGCCAAATATTTAATTTAAGTTTCATTTTTTATATTACCTAATATTTTTTTGTTAGGGTGTTTTTATTGAATAAACTATTATTTATAACTTCTAACAGCTAAATGTACATTTTCAAATTCTAATTGTTCTTGATGTCTAACTGGTTTTATATTTTCACCTTGATACTCCCAAGCAGCCACGTGAGCAAAATTTGTATCATCACGCTTAGCTTCACCATCAGGATGAATATGTTCTTCTCTATAATGGGCACCACAAGATTCGTCTCTTTCAAGAGCATCCCAAGCAAGCAGTTCGGCAAATTCTAAAAAGTCAGCAGTACGTAATGCTCTTTCAAGTGAAACATTTAATTCAGCTCCACTTCCAGGAACAGTTAAGTTACTCCAAAATTCTTCTCTTATTTGTGGTATTTTAGAAAGTGCTTCTTTAATACCTGATTCATTTCTGCCCATACCAACCTTGTCCCACATAAGTAAGCCAAGTTCTCTATGGAATGAAGTTGATGTTCGTTTACCTTTCAATGACATTATTTTATTGATTTTAGCACTTGCTTCATCTTCTGCTTTTTTAAATTCAGCATGGTTTGTATCAATTTTGTCAAGAGGAGCTTGAGCTAAATAATTACCTATTGTATAAGGTAAGATGAAATATCCATCAGCTAAACCTTGCATTAATGCAGAAGCACCAAGTCTATTAGCACCATGATCAGAGAAATTAGCTTCTCCAATAGCATGCAAGCCAGGGACAGTAGTCATTAAATTATAATCAACCCATAAGCCACCCATTGTATAATGTGAAGCAGGGAATATTCTCATTGGAGTTTTGTAAGGGTTGTCACCAGTTATTCTTTCATACATTTCAAATAAATTACCATACCTTTCGGCAATCATTTCTTGTCCAACTCTTGCTATTGCAGTACTGAAATCAAGATACACACCATATCCAGTTGCACCAACACCACGACCTTCATCACAAACTTCTTTAGCTGCACGTGATGAAATATCTCTAGGCGATAAGTTCCCAAAACTAGGATATTTTCTTTCTAAGTAATAATCTCTTTCATTTTCAGGAATTAGTTCAGGGGATCTATTATCTCCAACTTTTTTAGGAACCCAAATTCTACCATCATTTCTTAATGATTCAGACATTAAAGTTAGTTTTGATTGGTGATCACCACTTACTGGAATGCATGTTGGATGAATCTGTGTAAAGCAAGGATTGGCAAATGCTGCACCTTTTTTATAAGCTCTATATGTAGCAGTTACATTACAAGCTTGTGCATTAGTTGAAAGAAAAAACACATTTCCATATCCACCAGTTGCCAAAACAACTGCATCTCCCCAATGTGATTCAATTTTTCCTGTAACCATATCTCTTGTTACAATTCCTCTACAAACACCATCAATATTAACAATATCCATCATTTCTTTACGAGTGTGCATTTTAACTCTACCACCACCTACTTCTTTTGAAAGGGCAGAATATGCACCTAAAAGTAATTGTTGTCCAGTTTGACCTCTTGCATAAAAAGTTCTTGATACTTGAGCTCCACCAAAAGATCGATTAGCTAGTAATCCACCATATTCTCTAGCAAAAGGAACACCTTGAGCAACACATTGGTCAATTATATTTCTACTTACCATAGCAAGCCTATAAACATTTCCTTCTCTTGAACGGAAATCTCCACCCTTGACTGTATCGTAAAATAAACGCCAAACACTATCACCATCATTTTGATAATTTTTAGCTGCGTTTATACCACCTTGAGCAGCAATAGAGTGTGCTCTTCTAGGACTATCATTGTAAGTAAAAGCTTCAACTTGATAACCAAGTTCAGCCATTGAAGCAGCAGCTGCAGCTCCTCCTAAACCTGTTCCTACAACTAAAACTTTGAATTTTCTTTTATTAGCAGGGTTAATTAGTTTCATATCGAAACGATGTTTGTCCCATTTATCTTGTACCGGACCTGAAGGCATTTTAGCATCTAAAATCATTAAATCGCTCCTCCGACTATACGTAACATTACTGAAATTGGAATTGAAATCAAAGCACCACAAATTACAATTGCGAATACTGTACTTATCTTAGCTATCATTGGTGTGAAAATTGGACCTGCAATGCCAAGAGTATGAAATAGACTTTTCACTCCATGGTTCAAATGCAATCCAAGAAATGAAACTGCCAAAATATAAAAACCAGAAACTAATGGATTTCTAAATCCAGTAATCATCATTGTAAAAACATCATGAACATTTTCACCATGTAAATTTGTTTCTAATTTCATAAACTCAGGGTTTGTTACGCCTAAAGTAAAATGTAGTAAATGGTAAATTACAAAAAACAAGATTGTTAATCCAGCAATTGCCATTGTTCTTGAACTAAAGGTTGAAGTTATATATCCAGTAACAGTATAATTAATTGGTTTTGCAGTTTTATTATATAAGGTAAGTCTAATGGTTGCTATAATATGAATTAATACAGCAAATATTAGACCTCCTCGTACTACCCATAACAAAGCTCCAAGCTTTTTAAGCCCTAAAGCATAAGTATTTATAGCATTTGGACCTAAATATACTAATAAGTTACCTAATGTATGACCAACAATAAATAATACAAGTAACAAACCTGTTACTGCTACTAATATCTTACTTAGAATTGTAGATTTTAGAAAATTTGATAGCACTTCTTCCACCTTAAGTTTATTAAACCAAAATTTACGACTAATAATGTCCTATATAGTATTATCTATACTTTAAAATGCAAATTACGAAATTACTTTGGTAAAAAAAAATTTACTTTGTATTTCATAATTAAAAGTAGTTTGTAGTATTAAATAAACAAAAACAAATCAAGATAAGTACTTGTTAATCATTTCCGAAAATAGGCGTATGTAAATAGGTTTAGATATATAATCAGTACATCCACTTTCTAAAAACTTTTCTCTATCACCAACCATTGCATAAGCTGACATAGCAATGATTGGTGTATTTATATATTTTTCCATTAATCTAATTTCTTTAGTAGTAAACATACCATTTGGACCATTGCCTAAATTTATATCCATTATGATTAAATCATAATGATTTTGACTAACTTTTAACAATGCTTCTTTGGAAGTAATAGCTTTGTCTAATTTATATTTATTCTTTAAAACTCTTTCTGCTAATAATGCAGAGACTTCGTCATCTTCAACCATCAAAATGCTTTTGCTTTGATCCATTTCGGTTTCCATTAATTTGTTTTGTTTTTTAACTTTTTCATTTTCATATTCAATTTCATTAGTTGATTTTAAATAAGGAAAAACTATTTTAAAAGTAGATCCTTCACCAACAATACTTTCTACGCTTATAGAACCATTTATTAATTCTAAAAACTTTTTAGATAATGATAGTCCCAATCCAGTTCCTTCGAATTGTCTTTCCAAACCTTCACTTGCTTGTCTAAATTCTTCAAATATAATATCCAAATATTTTTCTTCAATTCCAATTCCAGTATCTATAATATTTATTAAAACATTAGTTTCATCTTCAATTTCAATGTCTATTGTAATTCCACCACTTTTAGTAAACTTTATAGCATTATTTATAAGATTATTCAAAATACTATCTATAGCTTTTAAGCTCGAATGTATATTAAGTTTGTCATAAATTGAATTTACATTTATAAACAAATTTTTTATATTTGCATTTGCTCTATGGATATTAATAATTTGGTTAAGCTCTTTAATTAAATCGAAGTTTTCAAGGATTACTTTGTTCACTCCAGATTCAATTAATGAAATATCTAAAATTAAGTTTAGCGTTTCCATTAGTCTTTGACTACCAATATTTATCATTTTAGCAAATTCATTTACTTGAGAAATATCTTTTTCAGTTTCCAACATTTCAGAAAATCCTAAAATCCCATTCATTGGAGTTCTTAATTCGTGACTCATATTTGCTAAAAAACTTGATTTTAATCTTTCAGACTCTTCAGCTTTATCTTTTGCAGATATTAATTCTATCTCAGCAATTTTTCTTTCGTTAATATTAGCAGAAACTAAAGTAACACCTATAATATAACCTTTAGAATCTTTTACAGGGAAGTAGCTCATCTCCCACCAAATATCTTGATTGTTTACATTTAAACAAACTTCATAACTAGTATAATCACCATCAAGTGCTTTTTTACTAAACATTGTAAAATTAGGTCTGGAATTTTCAGGTATGTAATCATAAATGTCATCATTAATATTAACTTGTTTATTAAAAATTTTCATACAAGTATTTTCAGCAATTTTATTAAAAGCAATAATTTTAAAATTACTATCAAAAATATATATTGCTTCTCTTGTACTATTAAAGTATGCGGACAACTTATTATATGAGAGAGCTATTTCATTATTAGTTGTAATTATTTGATCTTCATATTTTTTCCATTCAGTAACATCTCTTGAACTAATAATAAAAGCATTAATTTCAGGATTGAAAATTTGATTATTAACAGTAGATTCTAAATATTTGTATTCATTATTTTTAGCTTTAAACCTAAATTGATATTTTTTGTCAATATAACCTAATATATTAATTGCATTTTGAAATTCTAAAATTACGTAATCCAAATCTTCAGGGTGTATAAGTTCGAAAATATTTTTACCGACCAATTCATTTTGTTCATATCCAAGTATTATTTTTGTTGAAGGGCTTTCATATAAAATCAAACCTTCTTTATTTGCTAAAGTAAGAATATCAGAAATATTTTCAATCATAAAAGCAAATTTTGTTTCGTTTGCTTTTAGTTCTTCTTCAATCTTTAGTTTTTGAGTTTTAATTTCATTTTGTTTCTTTTCTTGAATATATGCAATAAAAACAAGAACTATTACAACAAAAAGCAAAATTAAACCTACTACTAAAGAATTTTCGAAGATAACTTTTTTTTCAAGTTCTAATTTGTGTTTTAAAATTTCAGCTTTTTGTAATTGTGATATACTACTATCAAATTTATCAATTGTTTTTGAAAGTTCAAAAATATTTTTGGAGTTTTCTTTTTTAACTGATTCGAATTTTTGTGTAAATAACAAAAAATACTTTGAGGCATTTTTGTAATCATTTAATTTGTAGTAAGTTATAGCAATATCTTTAGCAATATTATCAATATCTTGTTTGTTGATTTGTTGAGCTATTTGAAATGATCTCAAGTGATAAGCCAAGCCAGCCTTGAAGTTATTTTTCCGATTAAATTCATTACCTATTAAATCACAAAAATATGAAATATTAATTAAATCATTCTCTTCTTCTGCAATTTTTAAACCTTCTAGTATTAATAAGTTTGCTTTTTCATATTCTTTTATTTCTAAATACAATCTTGATAATTCATTTAGCGATGATGCCTTTTCTTTATTATCACCCTTTATTTTTCTAATATTATAGCTCTTAAGATAATATTCTAGAGATGTTTTTTTGTTTAAATCATAGAATTCACAAAAGTTACCTAAAGCACTATAAGCATAAGAAGCATTTATCTCATCTTTGTTTTTTAATGCAATATCCAAACATTTTTCATAATATTCTTTTGATTTATTAGGTTTGTCTTTATTATATAAATACCCAATATATAAATATGAACTTGAAAGAGTATTAAAATCTTTTGTTTCTTCAGAATATTTGCAGGCATTTAACAAATTAGTTAAAGTAACATTCGAACTAGAATCATTGAAGCATTGAAATTTCCCTACATCAAGATAAGAAATCGCTAAACCTCTTTTAAAATTAAGATTTTTTGAAATTTCTAAAGCTTGTTGGGCAAAGTTTACTGAATTTGTAAATTTAAATAAATTGTGATAAGCTAATACTTTTGAAGTATCATTATCTTTTAGTTTGCTAACTAGGAGCTTTAATGAATCAATTGATTTGTTATACTTTGAAATATCAACTTTGTTTTCTGAAATTAACAGATTAGATGATAAAAGGATTAACAATAATAAAGTTTTAGCAAAAAGAATAGTTTTATAGTTTATTTTCAAATCAGAAGATAACATTTATTAATTAAATAAAATTGAATAATCACATTACAAAATTACAAAATAATTGTTGAATGAAATTTGAAATAGTTTTTTTTTAAAATGAAATAGTAAAAAAATACTATGCTTAACAATGCGTCTTTATTATTTGGGAAAATAATCTTAAATTACAAGTCTGAATAAATACGAAAAATAAAAACTTATGCAAAGACATTTACTTAAATCAAAAATACATAGAGTTACCCTTACTCAAGCTGATTTGAATTATGAGGGAAGTATAACTATAGATGAGGATTTGATTGAAGCAGCAGATATGCTTGAATATGAGAAAGTAAGCATTGTTAATAATAATAACGGCGAAAGATTTGAAACTTATGTTATCAAAGGCAAAAGAGGTTCTGGAATAATTGGTTTGAATGGTGCTGCTGCTCGAAAAGGTCAAGTTGGAGATATATTGATAATTATAAGTTATGGAACTTATAATAGTGATGAACTTATAAATCACAAACCAATTAAAGTATTTGTAGATGAAAACAACAAAATAAAAGATATTAGTTAAAGATGAACAAACCAATTTCAGTTGTAATATTAGCTGCAGGCAAAGGCAAAAGGATGAACAATCCTGATTTGCCAAAAGTACTTGCAGAATTAAATGGGAAACCATTGATTCAATATGTTTTAAATCAAATTGAACAGCTTTACCCTGATAAAGTTGTTACAATTGTTGGACATCACAAAGAACAAGTAATTGAATTTATAGATAATTTAGGACTTCTAAATCATACATTTGCTGAACAAAATGAACAACTTGGCACTGGACATGCAGTAATTCAAACTAAAGAAGAATTGTTTGATTTCAATGGTGATATTCTTATACTTTGTGGAGATGTTCCTTTATTGCAATTTGAAACATTGAATCATTTTATTAATAAACATCAAGAAGAAGATTCAGATTTGTCTGTTTTAACTGCAATTACTTCAAATCCTTTTGGATATGGAAGAATAGTTCGTAATAACGAAAATGAATTTGAAAGAATAGTTGAAGAGAAAGATGCAAGTAGTATAGAAAAATTCATAACTGAAATTAATAGTGGTATTTATTTAGTTGATTGTCAAAAACTATTTTATGCTTTAGGGAAAATTGAAAATTCAAATGCTCAAGGTGAATATTATTTAACTGACATTGTTGGAATTTTGAAAAATGAAGGTAATAAAATAAACGCTTTTGATTTGGTTAGTTTTGATGAAATGCAAGGCATTAATTCCCAAGACGACTTGTTTAGAGCAGCTAAATACTTAGAATTTATAAATTAATGATAAGTCATGTTAACCATATTGGAATAGCAGTTAAAGACTTAGAGCAAGCTATTGAAAATTTTAGAAAAATTGTTGGTTTTACTGATGTCCATACTGAAATTGTTTCAGAACAAAAAGTAAAGATTGCTTCTTTTAAGATTGGAGAAGTTTTAATAGAATTAACTGCACCTACAGATGAAAGTTCTACAATTTCAAAATTTATTGAAAAGCGTGGTGAGGGGATTCATCATATTGCTTTTGAAACTGATAGTATTCAAAATGATTTAGATTCAGTTAAAAATTTAGGGATTAACTTGATTAATGAATATCCAGTATTTGGTGCTCATGAAATGTTAGTTGCATTTTTACATCCTAAATCAACCAATGGTGTTTTAGTAGAATTTTGTCAGCCAAAATAGATAGACCTTTTTTTGAACTAGTATTTAGTAAATTCATTTTTAACTTTATTTTAAAGAATTAAATATGCCAAAATTAATTTTAGTAAGACACGGACAATCACAATGGAATTTAGAAAATAGATTCACAGGTTGGGTAGATATTGAATTAACACCGTTAGGAATTGAAGAAGCTCAAAATGCAGGCAAGCTTTTAAAAGGAATATCAATAGATGTACTTTTTACTTCAGTACTTATAAGAGCCAAAAGTACAGCCGAAATAATTTTAAAGGAAATGGGAATTACTGAAATTGAAACACATAGAGATCAAGCTTTAAATGAAAGACATTATGGCGATTTGCAAGGATTGAATAAAGATGATATTGGTAAACAATATGGTTTAGAGCAACTACATATTTGGAGACGTAGCTATGACATTCCACCTCCAAATGGAGAATCTTTAAAAGATACTCAAGCGAGAGTAATGCCTTATTATTATAGCACTATTGAACCAATGCTTAAAGCAGGTAAAGATGTTTTAGTGGTAGCACATGGTAATTCATTAAGATCTATGCTTATGCATTTAGAAAACATTTCAAAAGATAAAATTACTGAATTAAATATACCAACAGGTACTCCATATTTGATTGAATTAGACGAAAATCTTAATATTAAATCCACTTGTTATTTGGAATCTGGAAATTAAATGAAATTGATTAAAATTGCTATTGTTTTTTCTTTTTGCTTTATTTTAAATTTGCAATCCGAGTCAATTCTAATAAAAGCTGCAAAAAATGAAATGAATAGGTCTATGCAAGAATTAGGTAAGTTGCCTAATGCTCCATATTACATTGCTTATTCGGTTTCTGATATTAAAAAAGTTGCTTTAACATCTTCTTTTGGTAAAATCGAATCAAGTAATTCTGATTTAAGTAGAATTTTTGACATTGATCTGAGAGTAGGTACTTATCAGTTTGATAATACTCACATCATTAGGGGTAATCCATTTGATTTTAGTGGTGGTGGTGGTTTCACTGAACTTCCAATGGAAGATAATGAAACAGCTATACGCAATATTATATGGCAAACAACTGATAGACAATACAAATCTGCAATTGAAAGATTAGAAAAAGCACAAACTAATCAAAAAGTTAAAGTAGATGAAGAAGATAAATCTGCTGATATGTCTAAAGAAAAGCCAGTTATTTATACTGGATCTAAACCTAAATTGAATTATGACAAATCTAAAATCGAAGATATGCTTCGCAGACTTAGTGCTAGATTTGCTAAAGAAAATTGGCTTTATGATGGGTCTGTAAATTTTAATGCTGAAGAGATAGAAAAAACATTTATCAATACCGAAGGTTCTGAATTGGTTTATGGTGAAGCTTATGTAAGAATGTTTGTTTATGCAAAAACTAAATCCGATGATGGTATGAGTTTACCATTATATAAAAGTTATTTTTCATATTCAGTTGATGGTTTACCAAAAGAAGAACAAATTGCCAAAGATATAGATGAATTAATTGATTTACTTAAAAAATTAAGAAATGCTCCTTTAATGACTACTTTTACTGGTCCAGCAATTCTTTCTGGAGAAGCTTCTGGAGTTTTCTTCCACGAAATTTTTGGTCATAGAGTAGAAGGTCATAGAGAAAAAGATCCTAATTCTAGCCAAACTTTCAAACAATCAATTGATAAAAAAATATTCCCAGAGTTTATTAGTGTTACATTTGACCCAACAATCAAAGTTTTAAAAAACAGAGAAATATCTGGATTTTATGAATATGATGATGAAGGTGTGAAAGGACAAAAAGTAAATACAGTTGAAAATGGTATTTTTAAAAATTTCCTAATGTCACGTTCACCAATTGATAAATTTAATGTTTCAAATGGTCATGGTAGAAAACAAGCTGGATATAAAGCAGTATCTCGCCAATCAAATTTGGTTGTAATCAGTTCCTTTTAATGAACTTAAACAAAAATTAATAGCTGAATGTAAAAAGCAAAACAAAGATTACGGTGTGTATTTTGTAACTGTTCAAGGTGGATTTACTTTTACAAGCAGAACTATTCCAAATGCATTTAATGTAACTCCATTGGTTGTTTACAAAATATTTGCTGATGGAAGAGCAGATGAATTGGTAAGAGGAGTAGATTTAATTGGTACTCCACTTTCTACTTTTGCTAATATTATTGAATCAGCTGATGATTTGGGAGTATTTAATGGTGTCTGTGGTGCTGAAAGTGGTGGAGTTTATGTAGCTGCTTGTTCTCCAAGTTTGTTGGTTTCTACTATTGAAGTACAGAAAAAGAAAAAATCACAAGCCAAACCACCAATTTTAAATTCCCCAGTTGGAGCTAATCCTTAAAAATGGTAAAAGAATTTAAAGAATCGCAAAGAATTAATCAATTATGGTTAAGGTTATTATTGGGATTGTTTACAGTTGTAATTACTATTGCTATGTATAATGGTATAATGCAGGCATATCTTGCAAAAGATATTAATTTAGTTTTTGCATTGTTGGGTATTGCAATGTTGGAATTTGGTATTGTAGCTTTGGTAGTTTTTACAAAATTATATACTGAAATAGATGAAAAGGGAATAAAAGTTCAAATGAAACCATTTCATTTGAAACCAAAGTTTTTCACTTGGGACGAGATTGAATTAATATCTGTTAGAAAGTATAGACCATTGGCAGAATTTGGTGGTTGGGGATTGAGAATAGGATTAAATGGAACAGCTTATAATATTAAAGGTAATATGGGTTTGCAAATTGTATTTAAAAATAAAAAAATGTTGTTAATTGGTACTCAGCTAGCTGATGAATTAAGCCAATTTCTAGTTTCAAATGGGAAAATATGAGAAAATTAATTTTAAGTATAGTTGTTTTTGCTAGTTTTTCAAGTCTTTTTGCAATAGAAAATGACAAAGAGACAATATTAAGAGCAATGAGAGATGAAATAAAGCGTTCTATGAAAGAACTACATTTATCATCTTTGAAAACCCCTTATTATATTGAATATCAAATAGTTGTAAATAATCCACACGAAATAAAATCTGTTTTAGGAAGTTTGATTAATTCAGAAGTACAAAAATCTATCGTACTTAATACTACAATTAGAGTTGGCAATTACAAATTTGACAACACGAATTTTTTTGATGTTGGACTTTCCTTTTTCGGTAGTGGTGATGATGAAGAAAGATTTAAACGTCGCCAATTGCCAATTGAATTAGATTATGAAACTCTCCGTAGAGAGCTATGGCTTGCTACTGATGCTGCATATAAACAATCAGCTGAAATCTATTCCAAAAAAGAAGCTACTTTGAAAAACAGAATTATAACTGATACGATTACAGAAGATTTTTCAAAAATAATTCCTGAAAAAAACTTTAAGGAAAGAGAAATTCCTAAATTTGATGTTAATTATTTTGAAAGTGTTTCAAAAGAAATGTCTGAAGTGTTTTTGAAATACAAAGATATTTTTAATTCTAGTGTAGGAATAGAATATTTACCTAAAACTATTTATTATGTGAATAGTGAAGGTATGGAATATTCCAAAACAGAACTTTATTATGGAATTGAAACTGTAGCTTATTCTCAAGCAAAAGATGGTATGCCACTTGCAAACCATTTCGTGGCTTTAGCAAAAGATATAAAGGATTTACCTAGTAAAGATTCTTTAGTAAAAGGTGCAAAAAAATGTGCTGAAAAACTAAATGAGATACTTAATTCTCCAAAATTAATTGAAGCTTATTCTGGTCCTATACTCTTTGAAGGCAATGCAGCAGGCGAAGCTATCGCCCAAATCTTTGCTCCAAATTTGGTCTCACAACGCTCACCACTTACTGAATCTGGAATGCAAGATAATGATAGAAATTCATCATTCCAAAATAAAATTGGTGGCAGAGTTTTGCCAGAATTTATAAGTATTGATGATAGTCCACTTACAAGTAAAATTGGAAACACAGGACTAATAGGTAACTATAATATCGATGATGAAGGTATTTTAACTAAAGATTTGATTGTAGTTAAAGATGGTTATTTGAAATTGTTACTTAATTCTAGAATCCCAACTAAAAGGTTAAAAGAATCCAATGCTAGATGTAGAGGAGGTGCTGCTATTTTTAGTAATCTAATTCTTAAATCAAAAGATGATAAAAAATTGTCAAATTCAGAATTAAAATCGAAATTACTTAAATTAGTAAAAGATAGAGATCTTCCTTTTGGAATTATTATTCGCAAGATTATAAATCAAAACATTATGTTTACATCATTGTATAGAGCTTCAAATGGGAACTTTGAAATTCCTCGAAATAATACATCTCTTTCTGTTATTGAAGCTTACAAAATATATCCTGATGGTAAAGAGGAGTTAGTTAGGGGTGGGTTGGTAGCTGGTATTACCCCTCAAACTTTTAAAGATATTGTGTTCGTTGGCAATTCAAATTTCACATTGAATTTATTGTCTCCATCAGTAGTATCTTCATTTATAAGTGGTGGCGATCAATTTATAGGAACATCTATTACTACTCCAGATATATTGTTAGAAGATTGTGAACTAAAAGCAAATGATAGTGATTTTAAAAAATTACCTTATTTAAGTAACCCTTTCGTTCAATAATTAAAAATATTTATTGAATGGCAAAATGATTATCAATAAACTAAATTAAATAGCGTGGATAATAATACAAATACCGAAGAATCTTTATTAATTACAGATAATGCTTATTATGCAGCAATTATTTTAAGTAAGAAAATTTTTGTAATTTCTTTTACATTTATAGTCACATTGGCTGTAGGAATATCTGCTTTTGTTTTTTTACCTAATATGTATAAATCTACTATTAATTTAGTCCCACCTAAAACTAGTACTAATGGAATCGAAGGTGCATTATCTGGTGTAACTTCTGCTTTAAAAGATTTTGGATTATCAAAAATGGGTGGTGGAGCATCAGGAGATGATTATTCATTTGTTGTAATATTGGAAAGTAGAGAAGTTGTCGATTCGATTATCAAAAAACACAATTTAGCTAAGGTTTATAAGTATCCTGATACTTTAATGTCAAAAGTAAGAAAAGAATTTGAAGAAAATAGAGAGATAACATTTGAAAAAGATGGCAATTATTTTATATCAATATGGGATGAAGATAAACAAAGAGCAGCAGATATAGCAAATGAATATGCTGATATTGCAAATGGAGTTGCAATTAGGCTGTTTCAAGAAGAAGCTAGTTATAATTTAAAATATATGGATTCTAGAGTTAAAATTATTGATTCTGCTTTAAATGTAGTTTCCAAAAAACTCGAAGCTTATTCAAAAGATAAAATGATATTTTCTCCAACAGATCAATCTAAATCTTTAAGTTTGGCTTTGGCTGAACTCAAATCCCAAGTAATTGTTTATGAAATATCTTACGATATGGCTAAAAACAAATATGGTGAAAACGACCCAAATACTCAAAATTACAAGCAATTAATTCTTCAAACTAAAGCTCAATTAAGTAAAGCTGAAAATGAACCAGGCTTTGCTGGGAATTTCTCAGTAAAAGATGCTTCTGGTGTTGGCTTAAATTTTGCAAAACTCTTTACTGAATTTGAAACATTATCAAAAGTTAAAGCTTTTCTTATCCCATCTATAGAAAAACAAAGAATAGATATTAACAGAAACATCAGAAGTGTTCTAATAGTTGATAAAGCTATTTCTGCAGATTTAAAAGACAAACCAAAGAGAAGTTTGATAATATTAGGTGCATTTCTTGGTAGTTTTATACTTTCAATTTTGCTTGTTTTTATTTACCATAATTTGAGAATGTTTAGAAAAAAAATAAATCAAATTTCAATTAATAAATAGTCTTTGATTAAATCGAATCATAACATAATTGCTAACAAGAGATATTTTGAGTTTAGTAAAATTAGCAATATATTTGCAATTATTGCTACAATAATTGCTTTACTATTTTGTTCAATTCTTACTTATCTTAACTTAAGTTTGTTTATCTTACCCATTGTACTGTTATTTCCTCTTTGTTATATATGGATAAAATATCCTAAAATTTGGATATATACAATAATAGCTTCACTTACTTATTTCTTGACAGACAGTAGCGAAGGAGTTTCTGCTTTAGATGTGATTGTTGGTGGTTTTTATGTGTTTAGTTTGTTTGTTTGGTTTGCCTGGCAATTGATAATAAAAAGAAATAGGTTAGTTTATAATATAAGTGATTGGCTAATGTTGTTTCTAGTTGCATTATTACCTTTCTTTTATTTAATTACTTTTTTCAACAATATTAATCCATTAGATGGTTTTAGAGAGATAATTCTGTTTATACTTGTTTTGTATTATTTCCCATTTAGGTATTATTTAAAAGACAAAAAAGATATAATCTATCTATTAGTTTTATTTGCAATAGTAATATTTATAATTGATTTGCAACAATTTTACAATTATTTTTATAATTTTAAAAAAAGTGTTGTTTATGCATTTCAACTTTCTCAAAGTAAAGGAAGGGTGAATCAAACTTTATTTACAACGGGAATTGTATCATCATTGTTATTTACTTTTTATATTAAAAGCACGAAATTTAGAATACTTACTATTTTACTATCAACTTTAACAATTCTTGCTTTATTATTAACTTTTTCAAGAACTTTTTGGATATTAGTAATTTTCGAATCATTAATAATATTTTTATACATTAACAAAACTGAAAAAACTAAATTTTTACTTTATTTAAGTTCAACAATTTTACTAAGTTATGGTATCCTTTATTTTGCATTTAATGATAAGTTACTGGTTTTAAATACTTTTGCAACTAAAAAATTACTTTCTTCAACACAAGGTACTAAGGATGTGTCAGTAATTGCAAGGCTTTTAGAATACAAAGTTGTTCTTAGAAATATTCAAGATCACCCTTTGGGTGGCAATGGTTTCTCAAAAATATTTGCTTTTCATAATGGTTTAGCACCAGAAGTTGTGAAGACACAGTTTATACATAATGGTTATTTCTATATTTCTTATAGAGCTGGAATCCCATTTGCTATTGTCTATGTTTTTATTATATTGTATAATACAATATATCCAATTTATTTGCATAGATATTTAAAAGATGAATTTACTAAGAATATTGCTTTTTTAGTATCAATAAGTTTTATTTCTATTCTTATTTCTGATTTTACTACTCCACAATTTTTCTTTAGAGAGGGATATTTTATAATTGCTATACTAATTGCTTTGAATGGTTTTTGTAAATTGCAATTAGATAATGAACAAAAAGTAAAATATGCGCAACACACTTAGTGACAATCCAAATTTCGCAAGTCTTGATAGATACAATGCAATGCGATTTATTATTATAGGGATTATTTCCTTGTTTACTTTGAGACTTGTCAACCTTCAGTTATGGCGAGGTTCAGAATATAAATTTGAATCTGAAGCTCAAGCTATTAAAAAAGTTAGAGTAGAACCATTCAGAGGTAATATGTTTGATAGGAATGGTAAAATGATGGTTCATAATGAACCTTCATTCTCAGTCTTTCTAACACCAAATGATTACAAACAAGAATCTACTCCATTATTAGCGTCTATTCTAAATGTAGATACAAGTTTTATAAGCCAATATATAAAAGCTTATCAAGGTTTCTCTCCTTTTTCACCTATTAAAATTTCAAGAGATGTTGAATTTCAAACAATAGCTGCAATTCAAGAGCTAACAGACTTCCTCCCTGGTGTTGAAATAGGAATAGAATCTAAAAGATTATATGATTTTGATGGTACAATGGCTCACATGTTAGGCTATACTAGAGAAATTTCAAGTACAGAGCTAAAAAAAATGAGTTATTATCAACCCGGAGATATAATTGGAAAAAATGGTCTTGAAAAAGAATACGAATCTTTTTTAAGAGGTAGAGAAGGAGTAGAACTTATTGCAGTAAATAAGTATGGTCAAAAAGTATCTGATTTCAATACTGATATCAAAAAAAACTTGCCATCGAATAATGGATTTGATTTACATTTGAGTATTGATAAAGATTTACAAACAATTGCAGAAAAAGCATTAGAAGGAAAAAGAGGAGCTGTAGTAGTAATTGACCCAAGGAATGGAGAGGTATTAGTACACGCTGTTAAACCAGATTATGATCCAAGAAAATTTAATGGAAAAGTAAAAGCAGAGTATTACAATTCACTAAGAGATGATGAAGGAAAACCACTTCTTAATAGAGCAGTAAGTTCTGCATATCCTCCAGGTTCATCTTGGAAAATGGTTATAGCAACTGGTGCTTTAACTGAAGGTGTAATTGATATAAAAACTCAATTTACTTGTGGTGGTGGATATAACTATGGTAATAGATTTTTTAAATGTATGCATAATCATGGTACTATGAATGTAGTTCAAGCTATTCAAGTTTCATGCAATTCATTTTTTTATCAAACTGCTTTAAGGCTTGGATTACCAAAAATTATTGAATACGGTCAATTATTTGGATTTGGTCAAAAAACTGGAATTGATTTATCAAGTGAAAGTAAAGGTAATTACCCCGATATTCCAACTCTTACAAAATTATATAAAGGTTATGTTCCTAATGGTATTGTTTTAAATTATGGAATTGGTCAAGGTGAAATATTAGTTACTCCAATTCAAATGGCACAATATGCTGCAACTTTAGCTAATAAAGGTACAATTTACCAACCTCATGTTGTCAAATCAATTTTTAATAATTTAACAAAACAGCTTGGACCAGTAGATTATAAGAAAAAGGAATTAAAACTTAATCCTGATGTAATGGAAATCATTCATCAAGGAATGTTTGCTGTTGTAAATATCCCTGGTGGTACAGCTAATCATGTAAAAATTCCCGGAATTGATGTGTGTGGTAAAACTTCAACTGCTCAAAACCCTCATGGACAAGATCATGGTTGGTTTATTTGCTTTGCTCCTAGGAAAAACCCAACAATTGCTATGGCAATAATTATAGAAAATAGAGGAACTGGTGGATCGGTTGCTGCACCAATTGCTAAAGAATTACTTAATGCATATTTCTTCTCAGATTCTTTAAAATCAAAACTTAAAGCCCCAAAAATATATTTAGATTTGAAAGATTCTGCAAAAATAATTACATCAAATTAATTTATTTGAAAAAAATGAAATTAAAAGTAAATTTTTTGTAACAAAAGTTATTCTAATGTATTTATAATGTAAACAAATTATATATTTATTAATTTTTAAGGTAAATGTCATGATTAAAAAAAATACCCTATTAAGAATTTTCTTGCCAATCGTACTATTTTCAATGGTAACATTTTGGGCTTGTGAAAATTCTATCAAACCTGAAGAGACAAAAATTGCTCTTTCTGGTACAATCATAGATAGTCAAAACCTACCAGTGCCTTTTGCTATTGTTAGTATCTATGAAATCTCAAGCAAAACTTCTTTGCTTTCTGAAAAGAAAATCGCTTCTGATACTACTGACGAAGATGGTAAATACGATCTTACTGGAATCCCAGAAAGTATGAGTAACTTGGTTCTTAAAGTTAATCATCCCAACTTCCCAGAATTCGCAAGTGGTTTAAATGACCTTAAAGGAGCTATTACTTCAGATAAAAAGCTTCCAATCAAAATGGACAATAATAAAGAATGTAACGCAAGTTTAAACTTTGTTATTAAAGACAAATTATCTGATTTAGCAATTAAAGAAGCTCAAATTAGAGTTTCTCAAAATGGTACATTAATTAAAAAAGCATATACAAATACAAACGGTACTTTAACACTTTCAAATATGTGTGAAGGTACTTATTCTGTAAGAGTTGCAAAAGATGGTTATGCTGTTGTTGAAAAAAATGTTACTGTAGTAAAAGGCGATTCTCTTCAATTAGTTTATCCAATGTTAAGCAATAATAGCAACCCAACTGATACATGTTGTGGTGGCTCTATTGGTATGACTGTTAATGATGAAAATTCAAAAGCATTGAATAATGTCAACGTTAAAATAACATTAGGCGACAAACTTTTAGTTTCTAAATTAACTAATGATTTAGGTAAAGTTTCTTTCGAAAAACTTTGCGAAGGTAGTTACAACGTTAAATTGTTCATTACTGGTTATGAAGACAAAGCTGAAACTTTTAGTTTAGGTTGTAATGCTAAAATTGAAAACATTAGTTTTCAAATGAAGCAAAAACCAAAAGATTCTACTAAATGTTGTACTGGTGTATTAGTAATTAATCTTAAAGATACTGCAGGGAATAAAATTAATTCCAAAGTAGTCGTAAAAGGAAGAACAGGTAAAACAACTGAAAATGGTACTGTGACTTTTAATGAATTGTGTAATGATGAAACTTATTTTGTTACAATATATGATAATGATAGTTTTACAGGAACAACATTTGAAATTAAAGCAAAATGTGATAGTACAATAACTGTTGAAAAAGTTCTTGCTAAAAAACCTGTTAAATGCTGTAATGGTGTATTAACAATTAACTTGAAAGATTCATCTGGAAATAATCTAAAAGGTTATGTAAAGTTGATGCTAAGAAATGATATTCTTAGAGCTGCGAAACTTACAGTAGATGGATCTGTTACTTTTGATGGTCTTTGCGAAGGTGATACTGTTAGAGTACTTGCTTTAGTTGATGGTTATGATAATAGAGAATTCAATATTGTTATTAAATGTGATGACAAACGTTCTGAAACTATTGTTTATAAGTCAAAACCTTGCTGTGATGGTAAATTGATAATTACTCTTAAAGATTCTTTAGGAAATGATTTAAAAGCAAATTATAGAATGACTTTGAATGGTAGTACTTTCGTAAAAGAAGGTAAAATTGAAGGACCAAATCAAGCAATAATTGGGCTTTGTGAAGGTACTTACAAAATTACATTTACTTCTGAAAATTCAGAACCTAAAACAATTGAAGTAGTTATTACTTGTGCTACTCCTAATATACAAATAGTTCCTTTAAAATTAAATGGAAAATGTTGTGAAGGTGTTTTGGTTATAACTCCTACAGATAGCACAACTTTATTACCTTTAAATGGTGGAACAATTAGACTATATAAAGGTTCAGTATTAGTAGGAACTAAAATTGTTGAAAATGGTAAAGTTAGATTTGATAAATTGTGTGAAGGTGAATATTCATTCTCATTCAATTTATTAGGTTACAAATCTTTTGAAGCAAAAGTTATAATAACTTGTAAAGATTCTACTGTTTTTCCTTTAATGTTAAACAAATCAACTTGCTGCGATAACTTACTATATGTTTCAGTGAAAGATTTAGAAAACAACTTGTTAGATGATGTAACTGTTGATGTTGTATTAAATGATAATGTTGTTAAGTCTGGTGTAACTGCAAATGGTGTTGTTAAATTTACAGATTTGTGTGAAGGTAAATATGTAGTTAGATTTAAAAAAGCTGGTTTTAAAGATTCACTTGCTGTAGTTACAATTACTTGTGGTAAAGCTGGTGAAGTATTAGGTAGATTGAGAAAAGATGTTTGCTGTAATGCTACTGCTAAATTTATACCTCAAGATTCTTTAGGCAAAATATTAAATGGTGCAACTATTAATTTATATAAAGGATCAGTATTAGTTAAAACTCTAAAAGTTGCCAACAATGTTGCTTTGTTTGAAGGTCTTTGTGAAGGAGAATATTCTTATAGCATAAATATTGATGGATACAAAGGAATTGAAGGTAAATTTACTGCTAAATGTGATGCACCTTTTGCAACAGATCCAGTTCTTTCATCTAATTCTAAATGTTGTAATGGTGTAATCAAAATTTTCACTCAAGATGATTCAACTAAAGCTTCAATAACTGGTGCAACTGTAAAACTTTATCTTGGAAGTACTTTAATTGCTACTAAACTAACTGTTCCAGGTGCTGAGTTCACTGGATTGTGTGATGGCAACAAATACTCTTATAGTATTACAAAAGATGGTTACACAGGTGTTGAAGATAACGTAACTATAAGTTGTAATGACAAAAAAGAAATTACTAAATCTTTGAAATTCGTTGAATGTTGCAATGCTTATATGAAATTTACTGTAAAAGATGATACTTTACAAACAGCAATTGCAAATGCAAAAGTTGAAGTAATATTAAATGGAACAGTATTAAAAAGTGGTTTAACTAATGGTGATGGAGTTTTCTCAATAGATGGAATGTGTAAACGTAATTATTCTATACGTATAACTAAAGACGGTTATAATGTTAAAGAAGCTACTTGGAATATTACTGAATGTATTCTTAATACAGGAACTTACTTACTTAAACGTAAATAAAATTGATAAAATCAGTTTAAAATTAGGCTCTATTGTGAAATACAATAGAGCCTTTTTTTTTCTATTTTGATGTTAAAATAATTAACCAGAAAACAACTTTTTTATAGAACAATATAATAATTGTAACAAAAAACTCGTAAATTTGTTTATTAATTAAAAGATTGAACCAAATTATAATAATTGAAAGAAAATCTAAAATATAAATCAGATGAAGAGCTTTATGAGCTTATGAAGATGAATCCAAAACTTTTAAAAGAAGCTTTTGATGAGATTTATTTGCGTTACTCAGCTAAGCTATATACATACTGTAGGAAAATTTTAAATAATGATCCTATTGCTGATGATATATACCAAGAAACTTTTACTAGATTTTATGAAAGTGTTCAAAAAGCTAAAACAATGACCAATGTAAATGGTTATTTAATTAAAATTGCAAGAAACTTGTGTCTAAATGAAAAAGAAAAAATGCACGTTGAAAAATTCAATATAGATGATTTTCAGTTTGCTTCTTATGATAAATCATATTCCAATAAACAATTAATGGACTTAATTGATACTACTCTAGAATTATTACCTGATAGCTATAAAGAAGTAATAATTATGAAAGAATATATGAATATGACATACAACGAAATAGCAGAAGTTTTGAATTTAAGCATGCCAATTGTAAGAATAAGAATTTATAGAGCGAAAACTAAAATGAGAGAATTGCTCTCGCCTTACTTGGAAGAAATAAGAGACTTTTAAAAATTGAAATAAAAAATCAAACGGTTTTAAATTATGAATGCAGAATTAAACTTAACAGCTTCAGAAAAAATTATGATGTTATTAGATGGGGAACTTCCCAAATCTGATACTGGTAGTTTGTTTTATGAAATTGCTCAAAATGATGAACTTCAAGATGAACTTTATGGACATTTAAAATTAAAGAATTTATATGTTGATAAAGTACCTGCACCTCCAGAAGATCTTAAACGCAGACTGTACGCTGGTGTTGGTTTGACTGGTGCTGGCATGGTTGCAGCTAGTAGCTATATTGGAGAATCTACAAATTATGTAAGTACTCTTTTAAAGAGTCCAGTTTTTATGACTGTAGTTTCAGCTATTTCTGGTGCTTTAATTACTTTATTTGCTGTAAATCAGTATGGAAGTAGTAATTCTAAAAACAATTTAGATAAAAGTTTGGTAGAAAAGAATAAAATTGAAAGTAGTTTGAGCTCTTTACCATCAAATGGAACAAACAAATTAAATAACGAATTTGAAAAGTCAAATGCTAGCTATCCTAAAGTAATAAATAATGAAATAAGTAGTGAAAAATCAAAGGTAAAACCAAATGTAAATAATGGTGATGATATTCAATCTTCTTTTAATGAATTCAAAAATTTAAGTTTGGATGAATTTACTATTAATAACAATAAGGATTTAGTTGAAATAAAAAAAGAAGTAAATGCTGATAAAATCAATCAAAACGATAATAAAATAATTCAACAGTTAGAAATACCTTTAGCTTCTGAAAAGCCTAAATTAACTATTTTATTATTGAGCCAAACAAGTCAATCAATAGAGATAAATATAAAATTGACACTCGATTTGCCTTATCTTTTAGGAGCTTTTCTGCTCAAAATTTATCAAATTTTGATGTAGTTGCTAATAATCCTCCTGCAATAAATAATATTGCAATTGGGATATTGTATGAAAGCAATGAAAATTTAACATTTGGTTTTGAATTTGGTCAAGAGAATTTTTTACAAGAATTTAAAGCAGTTAATAATCAAACTGAAATTAATATCCAACAAAACAGATTAGCATTTTGGGGTGGTGGAGTATTGACATACAAACTTAGCCCTGTTAAAGATATAGCTTATATGCAACCTTATGGAACTTTGTTTTTGGGTGGAACAAATTTTGGTTTTATTACAAAACAAAACTTAGGTTTGCAGTATAATATTTCAGATAAGTTTGCAATGATAGGTGGTCTTGAGTTTACTTCATTATTTTCTAGTTATAATAATATTTGGAATCAATCACATAAATACGGTGCAACTTATGGCTTGATTCTAAAATTTTAACAAATTCTTTTTTACAAAATATAAAAACAAGTGAAATTATTTTTCCACATTTTGAGAAATCTCTTGGATTTTACTTGCAAGTTAAGTTAAGTTAAGTTAAGTTAAGTTAAGTTAAGTTAAGTTAAGTTAAGTTAAGTTAAGTTAAGTTAAGTATATTCGCAAAATAGTAATAAATATATAGGTGGGTTCTAAAATTTAAGTGTATGATATTCAAGGATTTATGCTTATATTTGTATAGTTAATTTAACAATACATATAATAAGATATAATGAGAGTAGGCAAATATAAATTATTAGGTAGAATGGGTTTTTTTGATAAG
>JAPLFM010000284.1 GCA_026390675.1 Candidatus Kapaibacterium sp.
ATTGAGTTAATTTCATTTCCCATATTTTCGTTTTAAACTTTTAACAAAAATAAGGAAAAACAAAATGGAACCTATTACAAACCCAATCTGCCAGTTATCAAATGAAGCTGATGATAACTACGACTTATTTCAAATATTTTTAAAATACGGAACTATCAAAGCTCTACATACTAGAATCCAAGGCAAAATAAGTATGAGCAAATTATACTATTTAGCAAAACGTTTCAATTGGAACAATAGAAGATTAACTGCAAACCACGAAGTGCTAACTAATATTGTAGATTATAAAATCAAAGATTTAATTTGGTTACACCCGCAATCAGTTCAAAATACTATTGACTCTGCTTGTGCTTTAGAACGCATAACTGCAGTAGTTCTTACTTGTTTGCCTACAGATTTTATTTCAATCTCCGAACGTATTTCAATAGACCCAGTTAAAATTCTTCGATACGCCAATAATTTTAATACTTTTGTCAAAAACTACACTTCCAACCAAAAAACATTAAATGACAAACTATTAGAAATTGGCATTAATATTAAAAATCTAAATCCAATAATTGAAAATCTTAATTTCGGTCAAGAATTTGAAAACATCATAAATGGTTTTTCAACCGAAGAAATTGCAGGTTTTGAATCAGAATTAAAATTAAAACAAAACAAATTAGAATTAACTGAATTAGGTTTGCAAATTGAATTACAAACAAGAGAAATTACACCTGAACAACAAGATAAAATAATTAACCATTTCAAAGAACCAGAACCAGATTGGGATGCTTTTTACAAAGAGCTCGATGCAGTTGATTTGGCTTATGAAAAGAAACGTAAAAAAATATTGGCATAATATTTTTCTGTCCCTTCTCCAGACGTGGAGAAGGTCGGGATGAGGTCTCTTAGAAATGTGGTTAGAAAACAAAAATGCTATTTCCTGTCACTCCGAACTTGTGAGGAGCCAAGTGTTTCTGGATTTTTCGTTTTACTCAAAATGACAAAAAACGCACTTTGGAAAACGATTTTTCGTTTTACTCAAAATGACAAAAAACGCACTTTGGAAAACGTAATTGGAAAATTTTTCCAAAACTGAATTTTGTTTTGGTTACCTCCTCCCCTTTCTAAGTTTCTCAGAAACTTTGAAAAAATAGGGAGGATTGAGGTGGGGTTTCTTAGTAAAGTTGCTTGATAGGTTAAAATATTAGACACCTGCATTCGCAGGTGTGACAGAAGAACAAATAAAATTTGACAAAAAAACCACTTTGGAAAACTTATTTGGAAAATTTTTCCAAATTGCGACATTGATTGAGTCTTTTGTTTTATCTTCTTCAATAGCGTCCAGCTTTAGCTGGATGTGAAAACAAATGAATATCGAAAATCGGCTTTAGCCAAATTGTTTTTTTGTGGTTAAATGTATTTTGTATTAATTCTGTTAATCCTAATATTCTGAAAATCCTGATTAAGACAATTGAATTTGTTTTACTCCCTTCGCCTTTAGGAGAAGGGCTGGGGATGAGGTCGAGAATGGTATTTGGAAAATTGCGAGAGCAATTTGTCTTTCGCCATCTTGAATTGGTATTACAAAAGTGGGTTCTTAATTAATGCTCTTTGAAATAAAAAAAATCCAACATTATAATATTGTCGGACTTGAATAAATAAAAGTTAAAATTACTTTTTCTTTTGTCGATCTTGCGCATCTACAACAGCTATTGCAACTACATCCATTATCTCATTTACTTCGGCACCAGTTTGAAGTACATGAATTGGTTTGTCCAAACCAAGCAAAACTGGACCAATTGTTTTAGCACCGCCAATTCTAGCCAAAAGTTTGTAAGAGCTATTACCAGCATCAAGATTAGGAAATACTAATATGTTTGCGCCTTCTTTCAAATCGCTAAAGCTATAAGTAGATTCTAAAATTTCAGGAACAATTGCAGTATCAGCTTGCATTTCACCATCAACCATCAAACTAGGATCTCTTTTTTTAATTATTGCTAATGCATCACGCATTTTCTGTGGCGAATCACCTTTTGCAGAACCGAAGTTACTATAAGATAGCAAAGCAACTTTAGGTGTAATATCAAACTTTTTAGCAAAGTCTGCTGCCAGCAAAGCTATATCAGCAAGTTCCTCTGCTGTAGGGTCAATATTTACAGTAGTATCAGTCAAAAAGTAAGTTTGGTGCTTTGTAGATACAATAAACAGCCCAGAAACCTTTGAAACATCTTTACTATGACCTATTATTTCAATAGCAGGTTTGATTGTAGCAGAATAATGTGAAGTTGAACCTGATATCATTACATCAGCATCACCCATTCTTACCATCAATGAGCCAAAGTAATTTCTATTTCTTAATACTGTTTTTTGAGCATCGTATTTAGTAACACCTTTTCTTTTTCTTAAATTCCAATATTCGTTAATATAACTAAAAGATTTTTCGTTACTTTCAGGATCTACTATTTCAATTCCAGTTATATCATATCCGTAATTAACAGCAACTTCATTAATAGTATCTTTATTTCCAATTAATATTGGATGTGCAATACCTTCATCAATACATAACATAGCAGCTTTGATAATTCTAGGTTGGTATGCTTCAGGGAAAACTACTCTTTTTGGTGCAGTTTTAGCTTTCTTGTAAATTAAAGACATAAATGTTTGAGCTCTACCCATTCTAACATTTAACGAATGAACATAATCATCAAAATTTTCAATATGTTTACGTGCTACACCCGAATCCATAGCAGCTTTCGCTACAGCCGGAGCAACTATAGTCAATACTCTTGGATCAAATGGCTTAGGTATTATGTAATCTTTACCAAAAGACATTTCCTCAACACCATAAGCTCTTTTCACAGTATCTGGCACTTCTTCTTTAGCAAGCTGTGCAATAGCCTTTGCTGCTGCAACTTTCATTTCTAAATTTATTGATTTTGCAAAGACATCTAAGGCACCTCTAAAAATAAAAGGGAAACCTAAAACATTATTTACTTGGTTAGGGTAATCAGATCTACCAGTAGCCATAAGTACATCTGGTCTGGCATCGAGAGCATCATTATAAGATATTTCTGATATTGGATTTGCCATTGCAAATACAATTGGATTAGTTGCCATAGACCTAACCATATCTTTTGAAACTACATTTCCTTGTGATAAACCAACAAAAACATCAGCATCTACAAAAGCATCTGCAAGTGTTCTTCTATCCGATTCAATAGCAAACTCATCTTTAAATTCGTTCATACCCTTTTCACGACCTTTATAGATTACACCTATTGAATCACACATTAGCACATTCTTTGGATCTACACCCAAAGCAATATGAAACTTTGCACATGCAAAACCAGCAGCTCCAGCACCATTATAAACAACTTTTATTTCATTGATTTTCTTGCCTGTGATTTCACAAGCATTTATCAAAGCAGCACCACTTATGATTGCTGTGCCGTGTTGATCATCATGAAATACTGGTATATCGAGCCTGCGTTGAAGCTCTTGCTCAATATAAAAACATTCTGGACCTTTAATATCTTCAAGGTTTATACCCCCAAATGTTGGTCCCATCATTTCAATTGCTCTAATAATTTCATCTGAGTTTTTTGAATTTAACTCTATATCAAAGACATTAATATCAGCAAACGTTTTGAACAATCCTGCTTTTCCTTCCATAACAGGTTTACTTGCCTCTGGTCCAATATCACCTAACCCAAGTACTGCAGTTCCATTTGAAATTACAGCAACAAGATTTCCTTTTCCAGTATAATCATATACCTTGCTAATATCTTTTGCAATTTCTAAACAAGGAATAGCTACACCTGGAGTATAAGCTAATGATAAGTCCCTTTGTGTAACAAATGGTTTTGTAGGAACAACTTCAGTTTTCCCTGGTGATGGGTATCTATGGTAGTCTAAAGCATCTTCGTCACGAATTGACATATATATTTCCTGAATTTCAAAGTAATTGTACTGTAAATTAACTAAAAAATCTCAATTATTATATATGACTTATAAATTCATTTTTATCTTTCATATAATTTATTGCGTTAAAAATTTGTGAATTACTTTCAAGTATTAAACTTCCAAGTAAAACAGAGTTTAATTAACTTGCAAATATGAATATCAATCAAGCTCTAAATAAGTTTTTCAACTTTAGTGCCTTTCGAACTGGACAAGAAGAAGTTATAAATTCCCTACTAAATGGAAACGATACTTTAGTTGTTATGCCTACTGGAGGTGGTAAATCAATTTGCTACCAAATTCCAGCAATTGTATCTGATGGTTGTGCTATAGTAATTTCACCGCTAATCGCATTAATGAAAGATCAAGTTGATGCTTTAAATAATAGAGGAATACCATCTGTTTATATCAATTCTACTTTAGATCAAGCTACTTTGTATGAAACTTTACATAATGCTATTGAAGGGCAATATAAATTAATTTATGTAGCCCCAGAAAGATTGGACAATAGAAACTTCTTAAATATGCTTCGAGAGATAAAAATATCATTTATTGCTATTGATGAAGCTCACTGTATTTCTGAATGGGGACACGAATTTAGACCAGCATATTTGAACATTAAAAACATTTTTCAGCATATAGATAGATTGCCTGTAATAGCTTTAACTGCAACTGCTACTCCAGATGTCCAAAATGACATTGCCAATATTTTGCAAATGAAAACAGCCAATAGATTTGTAAAAGGTTTCGATAGACCAAATTTGTCTTATAAAACTGAATTTTGTTTAGATAAATCAAAAAGACTATATGAGCTTTGCAAGGAACAAAAAACTGGTTCTACTATAATTTATTGTGGTTCAAGAAAAAGAGTTGATACATATTCAGAGCAATTAAGAGACAAAGGATTGAAAGTAGATTCATATCATGCTGGCTTAGCTGATAATTTTCGCTCAATAGTTCAAGATAATTTCATTAGTGATAAAACAAAGATTATAATTGCAACAAATGCATTTGGTATGGGAATTGACAAATCAGATGTAAGACGCGTTATACACCTTGATCTTACTGCTACTCTTGAAGCTTATTATCAAGAAGCTGGAAGAGCTGGTAGAGATGGTGCTAATTCTGATTGTATTTTACTTTATCATCCAAGTGATAGAGATCTTCAGGACTATTTTATTTATTCTAATTACCCAAATCTTAAAGATATAGAGAAAACTTATAATGCATTATATAATGTTTTTGAAACACCAATGGGAGCAAAGGAATACAATACAATTATTACTGAACCAATTAAAATAGCAAATAGTGTTGGTATAAGCATTCATTTATTCAATTCTTGCTTTGCGTTTTTAGAAAAAAACAAAATAGTCAGGAAAAATTCTACAAGTAGTAAAGCTAGTTTGAAAATCCTAAGTTCAAGAGATAGAGTAAAAGAGTATTTTCAAAATACTACTGAAAAAAGACAAAATGTTTTAGGATCGCTTTTACGTGGTATTACTTCTGATGTTTTTTCAAGCTATGTTGATTTAGATTTAATTAAATTTTCTTACAAGTATTCAATTGATTTAGTTGATTTAAAAGAAGTATTAGAAGACTTAGATTTCTCAGGAATTTTAGATTACAAACCAGACGGAATGGTAGGTGGCATTACTTTGTTAGTTGAAAGAAGTAATTTCTCCAATTTAGAAATTGATTTTGAATTATATGAAAAGAAAAAAGCTAGAGCAATTAGAAAACTCGACAGTATTCAAGATTATGCATCAACTTTAGACTGCAAAAGAAACTATATTTTAGACTATTTCCAAGAATCTAAAACTGAAGAAAACTGTAATCATTGTTCATCTTGTTTGGGCACTAAAACCGCTGATTTAAATATGAATGCTAGAGAGGAATTTTATACTCAGTCAATCCTTTCTGCAGTTTTTGAATTAGATGGGAATTTTGGAAGAAATCTTGTTTCTGAATATCTTTATGGGGATAAAAGCAAAAAAATACTACATTATTCTATGCAAGATATGTCAAATTTTGGTATTTTAAAAGAAAGACCATTAAAAGAAATTCTTAATAGAATTGACAAGTTAATGTTTCAAGGACTTATCAATTCTTCTGGTACTGATAAACCTACTATATTGCTTTCTAAAAAAGGTTTAGACAAACTAAAATTCAAACCTTATAAAGCAAACATAATTAAGTCATTTCAAATTGATAACATCAACAGAAATCTACTTTTACAATTAAAAACATTAAGAAATGATCTAGCTTCAAAAAACAAAATAGTTCCAAGAGCAATTGCATCTGATATTATTTTACGAAGAGTTGTAATGGGAATGCCAACAGATAAAGATAGTTTTATTTCACTAACTAGAGCCAATGAAAATATCGTTAAATATTCAGAACTCTTTGTAAACTTAGTTAGGCAGGAATTGAGTCTCCAACCATTATCTATTACTAATAACAAACAAAAATCAGAATCTAATTTGGAAAGTATGATCTATGCAAAAAAAAGTTTGTCAAGCATTAGTAAATCTTTAAAAATCAATCCATCAGACTTAGCAATAAAAATTGAAGAAATGATTTTTAAAGAACCTAAATCCAATGTTTTCTTTTATCTAATTGATGAAGAATCTGTTTTTATAGCTGTATGTGAAATAATGAAAAAGACTAAAAATGCTAGCTTAGCACTTTTAAAATCAAAATTACAATTTGAGAATTTAGATATGCCTGAATTAAGAATAATGAGAGCTTTAGCTAGAAAATCATCAAACCAATAGAATTAATTTTTAAATTATTTTACCATCTACCATTTTAACAATTCTATCCGCATTTCTAGCTATTACTTCACTGTGAGTTGCAACTACCATAGTAATATTACGTTCAGATTTAATCTCTCTTAAAAGATTTAGAACATTTGTTGTGTTTTCAGAATCTAAATTACCTGTTGGTTCATCTGCGAAAAGTATTTTGGGATTGTTAATCAAAGCTCTTGCAATAGCTACCCTTTGTTGTTCTCCACCAGAAAGCTCACTAGGTTTATGATCTTCTCTATGTTCAACTCCGACTTTTTTAAGCAAATGTTTGGCTTTTTCCTTAGCAATATTGTTTTTTTCACCTAAGATTAAAGAAGGCATCATTACATTTTCTAATGATGTAAACTCAGGTAACAAATGATGGAATTGAAAAATGAAACCTATATTCTCATTTCTAAATTTTGCAATAGCATTCTGATTTAATAGAAATGGATTTATTTGTATATTGTCTTTAAAGTAAGCAATTGTTCCACTATCTGCTTCTTCCAATGTGCCTAAGATATATAGCAGAGTGCTTTTCCCTGCTCCAGAAGGGCCCATTAAAGCAACAAATTCATTCAAATTAACTGTTAAATCAATATCGA
>JAPLFM010000126.1 GCA_026390675.1 Candidatus Kapaibacterium sp.
ATTATTTGGCTTAGGATAGGTTTTCCAGAAAATTTGTTATATTTGTGCATAGTTAATTGAATGTTCGCAAAATACAAAATTAACTATTGGACGGGGAATTCTATTCTTCGTCCTTTATTTTTTTATCGGACAATAGTGATT
Source organism: Candidatus Kapaibacterium sp. (assembly GCA_026390675.1). Taxonomy (GTDB): domain Bacteria; phylum Bacteroidota; class Ignavibacteria; order Kapaibacteriales; family UBA2268; genus JAPLFM01. The sequence continues at coordinate 142 of JAPLFM010000126.1, forward strand.
ACTTAATCAATATATTTCATATAGTTAACAACATAATTTCCTAATGCAATGCATTAGAAAATTATGCTAATGAATTATTTGGGTTTAATTTTTAATTTATCTATCTTCGCTAATATAAAAAGCCATTTTACAAAAATCATATTTAAGATTTGTAAAATGGCTTTTATATAAACAAAGAATTTAAATTTATATTTAAAAATCCATATCAAAATATTTATAAATGGCTTCACCACCATCAAGTCTAATAACTGTTCCATTCATCCAATGAAAATCTTCATCAACAAATTTCCCTACTACTTTAGCAATATCTTCTGCAGTAGTAAGTTCAAGATAAGGGTTTTGAATTTTTGCTAATTTTATCATAGATCCAAATCCCGGAATTTTAGAAGCAGCAGGAGTATCAGTTAAACCAGCATGTATAGAATTCGCAGAAATGCCATAAGGAGCAAGTTCAACAGCAATTTGTCTAATATATGCTTCTAAGGCTGCCTTTGCAGCAGAAACAGCACCATAGCTTTGCATTGCCATTGTAGATCCAATTGAAGTAAATGCAAAGATTCTAGAATTATTGGCAAGTAATCCATTTGTAAAAAGATCTTGAGTCCAATAAATTAAACTATTTGCCATAACATCAATTGTCATTTCAATTTGTTTTCTTGTTAAGGCTTCTGCAGGATCTTTTGAAACGCATTTCTTTAAAGCACCAAAAGCTAAAGAGTGAATTAATACTCTTAAGCGATGATCTTCTATATTAGCTTTGTCTTTTTTAATTTCTTCAATTACATTCATTCGATTTTTATCATCAGCAGCATTTGTGTTGAAAAATACAGCACGAACACCTAATGCTTCCAATTCTTGCCTAAACTCTTCTGCTTTTGCTTTCATTGAACCCATATCCATGTGAACTCCATAGATATTAAAACCTAATCTAGCTAATTCTAAACATGTTGCTTTTCCAAACCCACTTGAAGCTCCAAGTACAATAGCATAAGTATTTTTCTTAATCATAATTATTCCAAATTGTTTTATATTAATTATAATATTTTAAAATTATAATATAATCTCAAGCAATTTAAGAAAAAAAATGTTTAAAATTACTTTGAATTTAAAATATTTTTCCAATTTCATAGTTTAATGCTTTTTTAACATAATTTATACAACAAATAATGGCAAATATTCAAATTCCAATTCCTGAAAATCCAAATGATGTTTTAAGTCAAATGAGTGCTTTTATTAACTTAGTTAGTATTTTAAGAAGAGAATGTCCTTGGGATAAAAAACAAACAAACAAAACAATCGCACATTTATTAATTGAAGAAGCTTATGAAACTCTTGAGGCAATAGAAAATGAAGATGATGAAGAATTTGCAAAAGAACTTGGCGACTTACTTTTACATATTGTAATGCATTCAATAATGGCTGAAGAAAGAGGAGCTTTTAGTTTAATCACAGTAATTTCAAAAATTCATAGCAAAATGGTTAATAGACACCCCCACGTTTTTGGCGAAGTAGTGGTGAAAGATGAAAATGATGTTATGCAAAATTGGGAACAGTTGAAAAAAAATGAAGGTAAAAAATCTGCATTAGAAGGTGTTCCTAATAATTTACCAGCACTTTTAAGAGCTGAAAGGATTCAATTTAAAGCTTCGAGAGTTGGGTTTGATTGGGATAAAAAGGAAGATGTTTGGGACAAAGTTGAAGAAGAAATGCAAGAACTTAAAGAAGAAATTTTTGCAACTGAAAGAAATCAAAATAGAATAAATGAAGAATTTGGTGATTTGTTTTTTGCATTAGTTAATTCAGCTAGATTTGAAAATGTAATTTCAGAAGAAGTTACTCAAAGAGCAAACAAAAAATTTACAAATAGATTTCAGTTCATTGAGGAGAAAGCAAAAGAAATTGGAAAAGAAATGAAGGATATGACTCTTGGGGAAATGGATGAATATTGGAACGAAGCTAAAAAAATGGGGATAAATTCATAAAAAAAGCTGTAATGAAAATTTCAATACAGCTTTAAATAAAAACAAACTCTCGTAATAATTATTTTTTAATAGTTGGAGTTGCAGATTGTTGATTAAATAATGGAGATTCAACAGCATTTCCGTATCCAGCTACATAAATTGAAGGTTGATCAGCATCATCAGTTTTTAATTCAAGAGATAAACTAATATATCCAGCTTTTGTAGGTGTATATTTAACTGAAACCTCAATTGATTCATTTGGTGCTAATACTTTTTTTCCTGTCATATTGCAAATTCCTGTTTCAGGTTTTACAACAAAATCAGATAAAGTAACTGACTTTGGACTTGCATTAGTAATTTTAACTTTAGATTCAGCTTCAATTCCTACTTTCATATCAGCTTGAAAAGTTAAGTATTGAGGATCATTTAGAATTGGTTTAACCAAATCAGCTTCCAAAAATATGTTTCTTTCAGGATTTGAAAGATCATTTGAAGATACCGTAATAGATTTAGCCACTGGTCCAGGATGACCTGTAACTCTTAATTCTACTTTTATAGTTGCTACTTCACCTGGTTGAAGTTTGTCTTTATCTAATGGAGCAGTAGTACAACCACAACCGGGTTTAACTTTAGTAATGTCTAGTAATTGATTACCAGTATTTTTGATTCTAATATTAGCTTTTAGAGGGCTTTCTTTTTCTTTTACCTTACCCCAATTATATCTATCACCTTTGAAATTACCTTCTTCAATAAATTCTAGTTTTGGTTGAGCATTTATTTTAAATGCAAAAAGTAAAATTGCTAAAGCAATTAAAGAAATTTTCTTCATATCGAGTCCTTATTATTAAAATTTGTAATTTTGATTTCTATAATAACAGATTTATTTAAATTTTGTTACATTTAACAAATTGTAAACGAAAATATCTTTGTTTTTATTGCTAAATTACAAATTAATATATAAAATTATTTTGATTTTCAAAAATAAGTAAATTTCTTTTAATATTAAACGTTATGGTGATTAATTGAAAATAAAATTATTAAAATATAATCTCATTCTAATAATTACACTCATTTGTTGGGGTAATTTGCCAATGTATTCAGAATACAAAGGTAATATTTATAATGTAAATACTGCTAACGATACAATTGATATGGGAATTTGTCATGTTCAAGATTCAATTTTAACTGAATTTAATTTAGAATCTTTAGGTAATGACAGTTTGTTCTTACCAAATTTAAATCTATTTTATTTCCATAGTGCTACAACCAATGATCCTAATGGTATCTTTCGTTTTTTGTTCTTAAATGAACCTCCTTTAATGATAAAACCGAATTCATTAGTAAAATATTTATTGCAGTTCAATAGTAAATCATTACCCGGCAATGAAGGTAAAAGTGAAATGAAATTGAAAATGATTTTATCAAAAAGACCAAATCCAATTTCTTTGGAAAGTGATTCAGTTTATGGCAGAGAGTTTATTGTTATTGCTAGAAAAACTAATAAATATATTGCTGGATATGATTCATATATAAATTTTGATTCGGTATTTGTTAACACTTCACTACCTTTAAAAAAAGATTGGTTTGTTAAAAATGTATGGGAATATAATTTAAAAGTTCATAAAGATAAATTCGAATTATTAACTTCAAAACTAACAGATGATGAAATAGTACTTAAGAATAGACCTACAATATTTCCATTAGATTTCGCTTCTAAAATAAACAATCCTTCTTTTGAATTTGAGTATAAACCTCTTAATAAAGGTGAAGACAGTGCAAGATATACACTTTATTTTCATCCAGATGAAAAAAACACCCCGCCTGACACATTGAAATTAGATTCAACTCAAGTAACAATAAGAGGAGTTGGTTTAGAACAAAAGCTTTCATATATAATGCTTTCAAATCATAATATTAATTATGATACTCAATTAAATAATTTTGTAATTAATGTTGGCAATATAAAAGTTAATGATTTAAGTGAGATAAAGTTTTTAATTAAAAATGATGGGAATTTTAATTTTGGTGCTTTTAAACAATCAATTTTAAATAGTAGAAATGATGAATTTGTGATTTTAGACTCATTAATAAGTAATAGACACTTAAAAATTAACGAAGTTGATACATTTAGTTTCAAAATCAAACCAAAATCATTTGGAAAAATTGATGGTATTATAACATTGTATTCTGACATTATAAAAAGAAAAATAAGTGGATATCAAAAGTCAGATGAAGAAATCAAAATTAATATTACTGGAAATGCAATTGAGCCAAAGCTTAGTATATCAACTGATACATTAAATTTTGGGAATGTTAGTAAAAGTGATTCGTGTCCAAATTTTAAGAAATTGATTTTAAAATTAAAAAATAATGGGAATGATGATTTAGAATTAAAAGATATTTATTTTGAGAGAAACAGCTTGCTATCTTTCTCTTATAATAGCCCCAATCCCATAATTGCTGCAGGTAAGGAAGAAAATATTCAAGTAACATTTCAACCTAATGATTTGTTTAATTACAATACGAATCTTGTAATTGTTACAAATCAATCCTATCCCAAAGATACAGTTAAAGTTAATTTGATAGGACGAGGAACTGAGCAACTTTCAGCAGAACTTTTAATTGATTCTATATGGTCAGCACCGGGAAGAACTATTGAAATACCTATAAAAGTTAATAAAGATAAAGTACAATTAGCAAATAGATTTGAAGATATTCTACTTTTTAATACAAGTTTATTAGATTTCCAATCTTTAGTCTCAAATAATACTTCTTGTGATGGTTTGTCAATTGGAGCTACTACAGAAAAAAGTATTGATGGAATTCATTTGATATTAAAAAGACAAAATGATGCTTACTTTTTAGATTCAGACACTTTAATTATTCTAAAATTTAAAACTTATTTAGGCAATGCTGAGAGTTCGTTTTTGACATTTTCTAATCCTAAATTTGCAGATAATTTTTGTCCCCAAGTACTTAAACCTATTTTAAGTAAAGGCTTTTTCTCATTAGATTCAGTTTGTGGTTTAGATAAAAAAATTGGAGAACTTCCAAAAGGATATTTTCAAATTTCAAATGTAATTTTTAATAATCTTAATAAATCTTTAAAATGTCAATTTGAATTACCATTTAAATGTGATGTAGTATTAAATTTGTATAATATTGATGGAATTAAAGTATTACAAAAAGATCAGATTCAAAATCAAATAGGAATAAATGAAATTGTCATTGAAAAATTAGATTTGCCAATTGGTGTTTATTTGTTAAATTTACAAAGTGGAATCTTTAATTCTAATATACAAATAGTAGTGTATGAGTAAATCAATTTTAATATTTGTTTTATTAAGTTTAATGAACATTAGTATAATGTTCTCTCAAAATTCTGGATGGCAAAACTCATCTAGGATGCCTTTTGAAACACCTAAATTATTTTTTGGTGGTGGATTAGAATATTCATCTTATTTACACAAAGGTGATTTTAGATTTATAGAAAAAAATACTCCTTGTTGTGGTTATGGCAATGGTAGTGGTAGTGGTTTTGCTTTAGGTCTAAAAGCTTTGTATTCAGGTGTATCTTATAAAAATCAAAATGCAGTATTTAAAAGTCAAACTTCTTACCCAAAATCACCATTAATAAATATTGTTACAGAATTTCAATATACTGGAGAATTAAATTACCTAACATTAGAGACTGGGATAAGAAAGAGCATACTTTTTGAAAATCTTAGTATTTCTGGTTTATTATCTTTGGATATTTTGTTAAATAATAACTCCAATCATATAGAAAGAATAATTTCTCCATCGAATGTTCCATTTAATGATGGAAGTTATGAAAGGATAATTTCAAATGGAAAAATTGCTGACTTAAAAAAATATATTTTGGCACCTAAAATTTCAATGAATTATGATATTGATTTAGGAAATGTTTCTTTTTTAACAATGAATACTTATATTGCTGTTCCTATTCAAAATACTTTGAATAATGAAGAATGGAAAGCATTGGGCTTTGGTTTTGGTTTAGTATTTTATAAAGGAATGCCTAAATAATCTTAAATTTACTTTTTAGGCTTAAATTTTTCAGATAAGAGATTTATCAATTCATTATCTTCTTCCAAATTTTCTAAATTTCTCTTAGTTTCTATACTTTCTTTTTCAATACCTAATTTTTGAGATATTTCATTCAAATCGTCATCGTTTTTTAACTCCAAATTTGAAAGTGAATCAATATCTTGTTTTTTTATTTCGTTTTGTTTGTCAGCTAAATGCATAGCAAATGATACTTTTGCATCTTGAGGTTCTTCTATTTTTGGTTCATCATTTGATTTTTCAATTGTCTTTTTTGGTTCAACATCTTTATTTCTACTCAAAATCTTTTTTATAATGTTTTCTGGTAATTTCGCTGCTTCTTCTGCATCTTTTTCTTCCTGTGCTTTGACAGGCATATATTGTCTTAAAAATTCTTCAATCTGTAAATTAGGTGCATCTTCAACTATATTTGACTGAACTTCTTTAGGCAT
>JAPLFM010000112.1 GCA_026390675.1 Candidatus Kapaibacterium sp.
AGTAAAGAATTTGATAGACTTCCCAAACCTACATTCATCGCTATGAAAGAAATATACGAAGAAAGATTGAAGTTCTCTCTTAAAGACCAAAAATTACCAGAATAATTTTACTTCTAATTCAAATTTAATATAAAAGCCGATAAATTCAAACAATTGTCGGCTTTTGTATTTTAAATAACTTTCAAAGATAATTAATTTTTTAATTTATTTATTAATAAAAATGAGTTTATTTATCTTTTTGTTCAATTTTTATTACTGACCAATCATCATAATTGAAAATTTCTTTGTTAATTTCGATAATTTCATTTATATCAACAATATTAATTCCATTTATTATCTCTTCTATTGATTTTCTATAATCACTATCATTATTAAATTTAGCATTAAATTGCATCCTAAAAGTTAAACTTTCTGCTTCTAGAATTAAACTTGTTGATAATTGTTCTTTAGCAATTTCAAACTCTAGGTCACTTAATTTACCTTCGTTTAAAGATTTAAAGTTGTTTTTGATTAAACTTATACTTTTTTCTATCTTTTTTATATCAGTTCCAACATAAATATAGAAACCTGTAACATCAGAATAAAAATTTTGAGTTGAATAAACTGAATAAGCAATTCCACTACTTTCTCTTAAACTTTGGTACAGTGTTGAACTCATGCCTTCACCTAAAAGTGAATTAATTATACTGAGCTTTATCCTTTTTTCAAAATTTGGCTTTTTGAAAGCTCTACAAATTAATAAATGGGACTGATGACTATCTTTCTTAAATGACTTAATTTTAGGTGTATAAATAAATTCATTGTTTCTTGAGTTTTGTAAATTTAATTTGTTAGGTAATAGTGGAATTAAAACTTTTTCAATTATTGGTAAACTTTCAATACCTACATAAGAAATTATTATATCTTTTTGATTTAATACAAATTCACTAAAATCAGTTAGTAAATCTTTATTTAATTTCTTTACACTTTTTGAAGTACCTAAAATAGGGTTAGCAAGGCTATTAGAACTAAATAAAATGTCATCAGCATAATCAAATATCATTTCTTCATAATCATCTTCATAAATGTTTATTTCGTCTAGAATTATATTAGTCTCTTTTTTAATTTCATTTTCAGGGAAAGCTGGCTCAAATACTAATTCAAAAAGTAACTCACTACATTTTGCAAAATGTTTGTTCAATGCTCTAACATAAAAGCATATACCTTCTTTAGTTGTAAATGCATTAATGTAAGCTCCAATTCTTTCAAATTCAATTACAATTTCTTTTGCGGTTTTTCTTTTACTACCCTTGAAAATACAATGCTCAAAATAATGTGCTACACCATTTGGGAAATTGTTTTCGTCTCTTGTTCCAATATTAAAAAAGATTCCAAGTGCGAAAGACAAACTTCCTTCAGTTTTTTCTGTTACCAAAGTAAAATCTTTCACATTACATATTTCAATCATTATTTTTCAAATTTGTACTTATTAATTTAACAATTTAATTAAAATCAATTTTACAAACACTATAATACTACAACTCAAATATCAAAATAATACATAAACTCTTAATATCTTTTAATTTTGAAGTTATAATACATAGTAACATTTTAAAATAAAACTAGTTAATAAAAGTCTAATTTTGATTATATTTAGTAAATTCACAAAAATGAAAGTTTCTTTTTACAATCTTGGTTGCAAAGTTAATTTAGCAGATATTTCTAGAATTGGAAAACAATTTGAGGAATTAGGTCATAACATTGTACCTTTTGAAGACAAAGCTGATATAGTATTAGTAAATACTTGTACAGTTACTCATAGAGCAGATGCTGATTGTCGAAACATTGTTCGCAGAGCATTAAAAAAATCTCCTGATGCTTTTGTTGGGGTTTTGGGATGTTATGCCCAACTTCAGCCTGAGCAAATTGCTAAAATAGAAGGCGTTGATGCTGTAATTGGAACAAAAGAAAAATTTGAAATTCCAAATCTTATCCAAAAATTTGAAAAAAATAAAGAAACCCAAATTTTAGTTTCATCTCTCGAAGATATTCCATTTCATACTTCAGCAGTTTCAGATAATGCTGGACGTACTCGTGCTGTATTAAAAATTCAAGATGGTTGTAATTATCACTGCACTTTCTGTACTATACCCATGGCTAGAGGTGAGAGTCGCAGTATGGAATATAATGAAGTTGCAAGTGAACTACTTAAACTTAGTCAAAGTGGATATTATGAAGTTGTACTTTCTGGTATAAATCTTGGTGATTACAAAAATTCAGATGGTAAGAAATTCATAGATATAGCCAAATTAATCAATAGTATTGATTCAAATATGAGATTTAGAATTTCATCAATTGAACCTAATTTACTTAAACCTGAAGTTATTGAAGAAGTATTTTCTAATGATTCTAAATTTTGCCCACATTTTCATATTCCACTTCAAAGTGGCTCACAAGATATTTTAATGAAAATGAAGCGAAGATACAAAGCAAGTTACTATGTTGATTTAGTAAATAATATCAAATCACAAAGACCGGATTGTGCAATTGGAGTTGATGTTATTGTTGGTTTCCCAGGTGAAACAGAAGAAAAATTTGCTGAAACAATGAATTTTTTAAATGATTTACCAATTTCATATCTACACGTATTCACTTATTCTGAAAGAGATAATACTCCAGCTATAAAATTTGATGGGGTAGTGCCACATGAAGTTCGTAAATTAAGAACAGCAAGACTAAGAGAGCTTTCTGAAAATAAGAAAAATGAATTTTACCAAAGTCAAGTGGGAACTGAAAGAATAGTAATTCCAGAAACATATAATACCGATAATGGTTTATGGAAAGGCTGGACTGAAAACTATGTGCAAGTTTATTTTAAAGCAGAACCAAACTTAAAACAAATCCCAATTCCTATTAAATTGGATTCAATTTTTGAATCTAAAGTCTTTGGTAATTTGCAAAACTCAACAAATGAATTGAAATCTTTAAAAGAAGAGAAAAAATTCTTTGAATTGAATGTACTTTAAAATTAAATAATTCTTAAAATCCTGCCAATATCTCATTTTCAAAAACAGATTTTCAATCATCAGTTATATCATTAAAATATTTCTTAGGAAAATTGAGACTAACTAATCTACCGTTTTGCTTAATTATATCTTTCCAGTTGTTTGTTTCAAACTCAATATGTGCAATAGAGCAAGTAGAAAGACCATAAGATTTTTCTCCTGTTAGATATGTTACAACTATAGATATGTCAGGGTTATGTCCAAAGAGTATTGCACAATTCACATCTTTTAACTCAGAAATTAGCTTTAAAATAGTACCTTTCCCATTACCATAAATATCTTCATCTTGGACAATATCTTCTTTTTTGTAGTTAAGTTCGATTGCAAAAAAGAAAGCTGTAGTCAAAGCTCTTATAGCAGGGCTTGATATTATTATTTCAGGTTTTACTAGATAATTATCAACAAAGTTTTTTGCCATAAAAGGAGCATCACGCATACCTCTAGTATTAAGTGGTCGTTCAAAATCAGTATCAACAGGAATGCTCCAGTCAGATTTCGCATGTCTCACAAGGTAAAGAGTTTTCATTATTTTAGGTTTCTTTTTAAAAATATTAAACATAATTATTACATTTAAGTAAATCATAATTTTATTGAAATCAAAACTAAGAAAATAATTGGATAAAATTGGTGAAGAGTTGAAAAAAACAATTTATTTTTGAATTAATCCCAAATAATTCATTAGAAAATATTATTCATATTTAACAGGTAATGTAAATTGCCTAGAATTATCCCATAATCCAAGAAACCATTGCCTTCGTTTTGGATCTAAAGATAATTTCAATATTTTAGAATTTCCTTTTTTTA
>JAPLFM010000320.1 GCA_026390675.1 Candidatus Kapaibacterium sp.
GTGTCATTGTAATGTAAGTCGCCCAATAAAACTTCCTCGTTATATCTAGAATTAGAATCTAATCTTTGTATTACTAATCTGTAATCGTGATTATTGCCATTGATCATATTGTAATTCACTAAATTATAAATTGTGTCATTTGTTTGAGTAAGAGTTAAATTATATTTCAAGTTTGTATCTGCTCTTTGAATGTAGCAAGCATTTTTTGTCATATCAGAACCTTTATAAACAAAACTCAATTGTGCTGAACTTCCAACATTGAACCATGAAGAATATAAGGTATCGCTATTAGTAACACAGAAAACGCTATCAACTATTGCATAAGGCAGTTTTATACTCAAATCATTACCATTTAGTTTTGCTTTAGTCATAATTAAGAAAGTAGAATCATTTGCAAATCCATAACAAGCTGAAACTTCATCACCCACTTCATTCTTTTTAAAATAATAATACCTTGCTGAAGAAGTAATATGATGAACAGAATCTAAAGTATTATAAATTCTTCTGTTTTGCCAAATATCAGGCAAAGCAATTTCATAAGGAGAATTCATTAAATGTGGCAACATACCTTTTGCTACATATTTTATCTTGCCTGCTGCTAAAGTTTCATTTGTGAATCCATTTATACTATTGCTTGTATCAGTGATTATACTATTTCTGTCTAATGGCGTATGGTAAATTTTATCCCCCCAAGTAAAGTTTAAAACTGACTCACCTCTTACTTTTGGATTAAAATAATCAGTTCTATCTATCTCAGTAGGGTTGCCTAATGTAGGTTTCCCAACATTCATATTATTTCCCGTAATTGGAGAAACATGAGCATAAGTATTAACTCTCCAACTTGTTAATGAATCTGAACTAGTAGTAGAGTATCTATCTAGAATATTTAAAGCAAAAATCTGAGAATTTAAAGTATCATATCTACGTTCCCAAGCTATTACTTCGTATCTCTTTAAATAATGATCTAATGCTCTATATACAGTTGGTAAAGCTCCTCTTCTTGCTCCCCATAAAAATTTTGCTACTTTATTTGAATCAAGTAAAATAAATGCAGAACCTTGTGGATATACCGAAGTATCATACATATAAGGTGCTTGAAAATGCTTAACTTTGCTATCTGGGTTATCTACTTTTAATCTTGTAAAATAAATATATCGTTCATCACGGAATTGAGTTGTAGCTTGAAAAACTAAAGAAGCTTGGTTTTCACTTTTTCCAGATGAATCAAAAATAATTGAATAAGGATTCAAAGATGGGTGTTGCAAAGATGCCCCACTTTCAATATATGCTGCTATCCAATATTTTACTGTATCTTTTAAAGATTCATCAAAAGACAAAGTATTTGGCTTTTTAAAACCTGATACAATTCCTGCGAGATCGCTCCAAGAATAAAAATTACCATCTTTACTTGCATTTATTACTGGATTTCCCCATTCTTTGCCATCACCACCATAATTAACCGACGCTATTTGTTTAGATGAAATTATATTAGCACCTACCTGTGAACTTGCATTTATTATTGTTTCGATAATTGAAAGTTTTAGATGATCTGCATCAGTAGAATCATAACATTGGTAAACAATATAAGCTTTTGGCACTCCATTTGTATCATTTCTTACTACAATTGAGGAATATGCACAGTTCAAACTATCTTTAGGTGTTGATGAATTGTATGTTATTATATTATCACTAATTGGTCCTGCCATATACCATTCAAGGTTTGCTTTATCCATTTTACTGTTAAATAGTGGCATTGTGCGAGCATAGTAAACTCTATTTCTAGCCCTTCTATCTACAACCACGCCTGCAACTTTTGTTTCAGTTGTATCAAGTTTGTGAAAAGAGATATGGTATGTATATGTTGGGTTCGTTGAAGAGCCATCTTTCCATATCACCATCTTATTTTGGTTGCTGTAATCTAGTTCGCCTACTATATTTTTTTGTGGCTCTAAAACATCAACTTTTAAAAAAGAGCCAGCACCTGGTTGTAAATTTATAGCTAATGGACTGTCTTGACCTATTATTGTATCTATCAATTTTGTATTTGACGCACTTCGCAAATTAACGGCATAAGAAGATGTATCATATAATTCCTTTACATGTAAAAGACAATATTTGTATGTATCTGATTCTAATTTGAAATTAAATGGGATTGTTATTTCTCTACAACCAAATTTTTTCCAATACAATTCTTTCCACCAGCTTTTATGATGTCTTATTCCAAATAAATCATCAGTTGAATCTTGTTGAACAGCTTTTTCAAATTCTGCATTAGAATAAAATTGCACTTCGTGTTGTGATGAATTATTTGTATTTAAATTAATTATAAGTGGATCACACCTCCTGTTCTGTAGTCCAATAGTGAATTTTTTCTGCATTGAATTTGTATCATTTTTTAAAAGAGTAATATCAAAAAAAGAAGAATCAATTTTTTCATAAGAATATTGTGTTGAATAAGTTCCATCTGTGTTTGGTTGAAACAATTTTCGTGTTTTAATACTATCAGTTCTAAAATAGTTGTTTATTATATTTGCTTGTGTATAAATTGGGTTTTGGTGAGATATTCTTAAAAATCCTAAACCATAATAGCTTTGTAAACTTAAACCCATCAAAAAACTTTCATTATTTCTTATAAAACTATGTAACCTGTATGCAGTTTTTTGCATTGATTTATATCCCAAGTAGACTCTATCTAAACTTGGAACTAATAATGACTTTACTTTATTTGTATCAAGCCATTTTATCAAACCCATTCCGTCATTATTTCTATCTAGGAAATCTCCTCCTGAAGAATCTGTATTTAGGACTTGATTAATATTATGGGTAGGCTTTTTGTCATACCAAGTAAAACCCCTAAGATCCTCCAATATGGCTGTTGAAACGTTCGGATTTTGTGCTTTAATTTTTAGTTCAGAATTCTCTCTATCATAACAAATTCCTTTTGCACCTAATATTACATTTTTCATTATCATATATGAAAGTTCTTCTCCAGTAATTGGATGCCAATATGATTTTTCAAGAGTAGTTTTTGTTGCTGGATTAGTATTTTCTTTTACTGAAAACCAATTACTTGTTGTAAATATTTGAGTCCACCAAGGTTTGTCAGCATATAAATAACTTGGATTTACATTGTTATTGTAATTGTAAACTTCCTGATGAACTAAAGGTGCGAAACTTTTATCACAAACAAAGCCAAGTAACTCAACACTATTACTATCTCTTATATGTTTGATAGTCAAGCCAGGGAAAGGATCTGCACCTTGTATTTTACTATATAAACTAGTTTCATAAAACGAGTTAAGAGAATCACTTTGATGTGCAACACTATCTATATATAATGAATTGTTATTAAAGCCCATTTGCGAACTTTGACCTATTGTTTTAATTATATCATATATAATACTACTTGAAATAGGTTTGTAGTATGGTTTTGCTAATGAATACAACCCAATTCCTCTAAAGGCATTATGAGCAGTCCAACTCTCTTCTTGCTTAGTATAATTTAAAAATGATTGGTAGTTTATTTCTGGAAACATTGGCATAGAAGAAGTCATTAAGCCACCTGTTAATAAATTTACATACCTAATCGTTCCCCAATGCCAAATAATACCACCATCATGTCCACTATTTGCATAAAGTCTATAAAATTTATAACTTTTTGAAGTATCACAAAAATATATAAAGTCATTTATACTCGTTTTATAAGACCATCCCAAAGTATCAGTTATATCCCTTCCACCCCTTAATATTAATCGAGCATCTCCATTTTCTATACGTAACCAGTCTATGTTTACAGACATTTTGTTGTGATAATGCACTTCTATTTCTGTTTGCTTTATATCTGTTGGTTGGTAGTTCAAAAGAAACTCATTAATTAGAGGTCTGTTGTTTCGTTCTAAAAATAATCCATCACATAAAAAATGAGCTGAAATTGTAATATCTTTGTTTATCTCATTTGACTTTGGTAACATCCTTTTTGTTATTACAAATTTAGTCCTATCGGTTGTAGTGTCATTATCAAGTATTTTTTTAAGATTTAGAGCATATCCTCTATCACCATTATAGTTTATATGGAATTTACTTGTATCTGGGATACTGTCAAATTTCATATATCCTGAATAATTTGCAGAATCTCCTTTGTAAGCCCTATCATTTTTATAAGGCATTTTAATTGTCAAAACTGTATCATCTAAATTTGTATTACTCGAATCGCCTTCTGCTCTTCTAAGATTTATTGTTATATAAAAGTTTGTACCAGCATTATTCCAATCTGATATTGTTGGACTAGTATTAGCTGCTGTGTCAATAAATCTTGTTAAATAACTATTAACCAAAGGTTTTGAAAGAACAATTGAATCTATATTGCCAAAGCTATTATTTGTATCTAAGATATATCTACTATAGTTCAGATTTGAAGAATTTGCATAAGTATCAGGATAAATATATCCAAAATTTGTTGTGTCTATATGACTAAAACCAAATATAGGATTTGAACTATCATATTTTCTAGGTTGGTAATTATTTAATGACTCAGTTTTCAATGTTGGCTCATATTGGAAAGATAGAGAAGCATCGTGAAAAGAATTTGTTAGAAAGCCTGTTGCTAATATTTTTGATGAATCAGCTGTTGTTTTATATTGGTTCCCAAAAGTACCTAGACTACCTAACCAATGCTTGATTAAAAATTGATTGTGTTGCATATTCATCAAAAGTGCATCGTGAACAATTGGATAGCTTCCCCATTGAGTGCCTATTATAAATTTTTGTGCTCCACCATCTACAAAATCTCTTGATAAAGTTGTATCTTTTCCATTTATATGAAAAATCAATTTATTAGGTTCTTTATCTTGTGAATATATATTTGATACTAAGATTAAAATCATTAAAATTACTTTTTTCATTTTTTCAATCCTTTAATAATTTATATGTTTGAATTATGTTACCAGTATTTACTTGAATGATATATGTTCCATTTACCCAATTCTGACAATTTATAGTAATTTGATTATTAATAATATTATTATAAGTATTTGAAAAAATTATTTGTCCTAAATTGTTGATAACTTTAACTTCAACTTGAAAACTATTGCTGATAGGTAAAGTAAAAAATTGTTTACTTGGGTTGGGGTAAATAGTTTTATTTATAAACTCAGATACAATATCTGTTTCTTTAAATAAATGGAATTTCGATATTTTTTCTTTAGCAGAATAAATATATTTATTATCTCCTGATATTTCTATACCTGCACTTCCTCCTGACAAATCACCGAATTCATAAATAAGTTTATTCACATTTATATCCCATATCGTAGTTTGACATTCTCCCCCCCCTCCAGATACTATATATTTGCTATCTGAAGAAAATTTGATATGTCTTAAAAAAGGATCTCGTTGATATTTATATTCTTTCCAAAGAGTAAAATCATTATTTATATCCCATATTTTTATATAGCCATCACTTGCACAAGTTGCAAGATATTTACCATCTGGAGAAAAACATAAATTATTTATTCCGTGTTCTAGAGTTTTGATTAGTTTGAATGTATTATAGTCAAATATTCCAACTTTACCATTATACCTTACTGCAATGTATTTTGAGTCTTTGCTTATTATGCCTCCAGCAAAACTTACATTTTCAATCTTTTTTACTACTTTTTTAGTTTCTAAATCCCATAAATAAAGCTTATTTACATAGGAATTAAGTTTATTAGTATTGCTATCAATATTTGCAAGTAAATATTTTCCATCAGGTGAGAAACATAAATTTTTAAATGAATAATAAGTAGGAAAAGCTAAATTTGAATCCGTAAGAGAAAATAAATAATCTCCAGTTTTATTGTTGTAGATATCAACATATATATCATTTTTACTATTATAGTTTCCTCCAATAGCTAAATAATTTTCTGAAAAAGCGATTGCATTTGCATCTAATCCATGTTTTACTCTAATTGATTTAATTAAACTACCAGTTTCAGTATTTAAAAAATAAAACATAGTATCAGCCTGTATTCCATAAACTAATACAGCATTATCAGGACTTAGTTTCATTTGTGAAATCGTACCCTCAGGATAAAATTTCCAAACCAAGTCTGTATCAGCATTTGGGTTTTGAGAAAAGAGTGAAAAACTACTTAAAAGTAACAAAGCGAAGAGAGAGAATAAGAGTTTCATAAAAAAATCCTTAAAATTAAAAAATGTATTATCAAATGTAAAAAGGGACACGCCCTATAAATTGTCCTTAGCTCAGGTACTGGTATACCCTCAAGGTAGACAACAAAGAACGCATCCCTACTTGGATGTGTCTTTATTGTTTCTTACCTTGATAAAATTACCAGTTTTGAACTAAGAGTAACAAACAAAAACTAAACTATGTACTACTTAAAAATTACTTTATATCTTTTCCGATTATTATTTAAAAATGGCTATTTAGTTATTTGAAATTAAGAGTATTAATTATTATTTCCAAATGCTTTTTTCACTTTTGTAAATATCTTGCTATGAAGCTATTTATAAAAAAGAAAAGTGCGAGTTTTAGATACTCTTAAATCCAAAAACAGGATTACTTGGGTCTCCAGTTCTTGTTTTGAAAACTCCAAGATTGTTTGTATCTATCAAAAGTGTAGGTTCATATTGCATAGCAACACAGTTTTTTAGAACACCATAATTTGAACGGGATAAGACAGTAGGTTGTCCTATTATTAAATTTGCTTTACTCCTAATTAAATGAGAGTCTAATAAATACCCACCAGAACTTGCATTATTTAGCATTAATGAATCCATTTTGGGAGTTCCTGACCATTGAAACCCAGTAATGAAGCGACTTTGCGGGAATGAATCGATATTTAAAATTCTTGCAGAAGTATCTGATCCCCATTTGAATTTCCATGCCTTTGGCTCAAAATCCTGTCCGAATAAATTAATATTTAAAAATAGTAAAAGAATTAAATATATTTTGTTTTTCACTTGTTTATCCTTTTATTATTTTAAAAGTAGATGAAATATTACCACAAGATAAATTTACAAAGTATATTCCATTTGGATATATATTGAAATTTATTTTAATTTGATTATTTATATTAGGTTCTTCCTTTGAAGTTAAAGTTTGACCATTTACACCTATTATTTGATAATTTACAATTTGATTATTACAAGTATAATTGATTGTTGCAATATTATTGATTGTATTTATATTTGTAATTTGAGTTTCATTAGAAACACTTGTAACATTTGTATCTATTAATATTTGTGCTAAATCATTTTCACTATTACCTATTACATAAGTTTTATTTTTGTTATATATCAAATTATTAAACGCTTGATATTTTCTGTTCTCTTCTTTTAATGCATCTACTGTAAAAAGAATTGATTTTTTACTTAGACTCATATAATATAATTCAGCATTTCCACTTGTTGCCATATAGCAAGTGTTATTCTGTTCATTTACGGCAAATTCACCTGCCCCTATATATAAATTTGGATAAGTTAATGAAGAATCAACAATAGTATTATTAATTAAATCGTATGCTATTAGACCTCCTCCATTTTTTCTAATTACAAAGTCTCCGCTTAGATAAAGTAAATTATTTTTTTCTGCAAAGTGTAAATCAATTCCATTTTGGTAGTATGGCTTTGGTAAGTAATTCTTAAATTCAGAAACAACTTTATTTGTTTCAGTTGACCATACTTTTACTACCATATTAGGGTCATATTTTTGTATAGCAGCTAAATATTTTCCATCTTTTGAAATATCAATCTTATACCACTTTATAAGAGTATCACTAGCAAATGTAAGTTGACCTACTGGCTTCATTTCATCAGTATTGATAACATCAATAAAATAACTTACATTTTTACAACCTCCACTTAAAAAAGCATTTCTTTCTCTAATAACATAAGCAAGTGGTAAACTTGGATGAACTGCAACATCTACAAAATTAAATGTTGTATATAATCCAGGAGATGGGTTGTCATCTTGAAAAGAAAATTCTCCAAGTGAATCCATAGTTTGCAAATCATATTTTATTAATTTCTTACCAGCAATAAATAATTTCCCATTTACGATTTCCATATCATGACAATAAGTTGTTCCAATTTTATAATTGGCAACAGAATCACCAGTATCCATATTTCGCAATTGGACTTCATGATCAGAAAGTGATAAAAACTGTTCTTGATTTGGAATAGCTTTCATATCCCAAATATATCCATAGCTTGAAGTACGTGACCAGCCGAGCTTGAGAGATTGGGATTGTAAGTAAGTATTGCTAAAAAGTAGCAATATGAGTAGAGAAAGAAAAAGTTTCATAAAGACTCCTTAAAATTAAAAATTGATTATCAAATGTAAAAAGGGACGCTTAAATTGCGTCTCAAGCACTGGTACTGGCATACCAACAAGCCAAACAACAAAGAAAACGTCCCCAAATGGAGATTCTTTGCTTGCTCATTGACTTGTAAAATTAAACGCCAGTTTTGTGCTCAAAATCACTAAACAAAAAATTATATGTACTACTTAAAAATTTACTTTATATCTTTTCCGATTATAAATTTAACATTTGCATTTTCTAATTTTATAATTTATTACATTAAAACCAATATTCAAAGTTAAGATTATCAAAACCTAAACAACTAAAATATATTAACAAAAAAAAACCTACTTTTTCAAGTAGGTTTTAATATGTTTATTTTAAATTGTTAGAAAGTTAATGTTTTATCGTTCATATTCTCAAGAGATTTGATAACTGATGCAAGATATTGACCTGCTAGCATACCGTCAATTACTCTGTGATCATAAGTGATTGAAACGTAAACCATATCACGAATTACAATAATAAATTCACCATCAACTTCTTTGACTACTGGACGTTTTTGAATTGCTCCAATTCCAAAAATTCCGCATTGAGGTTGGTTAATAACAGGAGTACCAAACAAAGTACCAAAAGTACCTACATTAGTAATTGTAAATGTTCCACCTTGTACATCATCTGGGTTTAACTGTTTGCTTCTCGCTCTTGTTGATAAGTCATAAACTCCACGAGCTACACCAGTGATACTAAGTGCATCAGCAGATTTAATTACAGGTACAATTAAGTTGCCA
>JAPLFM010000238.1:0-21131 GCA_026390675.1 Candidatus Kapaibacterium sp.
TAAGAGACCTCTCTCTAACTCTCTCCACGTCTGGAGAGAGGACAAGACAGAATACATATTAGACGTATATATTGTGTAGATATTGCGTGAAATATTGATATGTATACAAAACCTCCACTTTTTGGGTGGAGGTTTACAATTTGTCAAATTCTGTTTTGTTCATCTCAATATCTTTCAGAATTTTCATAAATAACCCTTTTCCAATATCTTCATTGGAATGAACAGGAATTACAGTTGCTCTACCATCAATATGACTCAAATAATGTTGACTACCTTTTATTCTTATTACTTCAAAACCAAGTTTTTTAAGAATAGAAATTAACTTTTTACCAGTATAAGTTTTTTGATTGCTCAAACTTCTACCATTACTCTTTGAAAGCCAACAAACTCATTTTGGTGAAAATCTGATTCTACCTCAAGACAAAGAGAAATTGCTTCTTTTATTCTTTCTACTAATAAATCCATAGTTTTTGCTTGAGTATGGCAACCTTTTAGAGCTGGTACATCTGCAATTAACCAACCTTCTTCATCTTTTTCAATTATAACTTGAAATTCTTTTTGCATAATACATTTAACCTTTTGTTTTAATTACAAAAATACAATGTTTCAAAATGAAAACAAAACTTTTTATATTTGAATAACAAACTAAACCTCCACTTTTTGGGTGGAGGCAAAAATGAATATTATTTACTTTAATTCAATGTTTACCAAACTCTCATCAAAATTAAATTTACTCATAATACTAGCAATTCTTTTCATACAGTAAAAAGCAGAAATATTAATGTGTAAAAAATAATCATCATTTGAAAGATTATTTTGCTTTTTACTTGTTTTGAAATCAAATGATTTATATTTATTTTCTAAATCAATGTTTTCTTCTGTCATTAATTTTAAAACAGAGTATTTTACTATTACATCATCTCTTCCAAATAGTTCTTTCTGATTACTTAAAATGGACTCAAAATCATAACTATTATCACTTTTAAAATATTTAATAAACTCAATAAATACCTCTTGCCAAGTTTTTATCTTTATCTTTTGTTTATCTATACTTAAAAAAATAGGTTTTTTTCCTTCAGCTAATTCATATGCATCATCATCTAAAGGTGAAAATATTCTTCTTTCAATTATTTTCTCATTCCAATTATTTTTTGTTTTGAATTCATCTGGTAATGAGAAAGTATTTAAGAAACAATTAATCATAAAATTTTGCTGATCTAATATATTTTCCTCTTTCCAATTTTCATTTTTAATTATATTTATTCTATACGAAAGTGTAGATTTTTCAAGTAGTTTTTTCTTTTCAATAAATGATTTATTACTTAATTCACTATTCGATTCAGTCAAAATTAAATTTCCAATATTATTTAGATATTTTTTATGTAAATGCTCATAATTTAATCCTAATTCAGTTTTCCATATGTCTGAAAGTTTTTTAGGCATAATATGTTCTATAGTAATTTTAGCATCTCTAAAGTTTACTGGTACTTTAGAATTTTTTTCTTCAATTTTTCCTAAAATAAATTTTGAGTACTTTTTAAAATCATTATAAAAATTTATTTCATCTAGTTGCTTTCTAATCTCCAAATCATTTGGAATTCTTAAACTATAAAACATATTTGATAATAAATTATTTATTGATTCTAGTTCCATAGCAATTTCTGATATTTTATAACATAAAGACACAATATTTTTATTTTCACCTTGTGTGAGTTTCATTAATCTTCTCCTAACTAAATAAGTTCGAATGGATTTCAAAATAGAAATTAGGTAAATATCACTTATTTTGTATTGATTAGATCCTTCTTGATGATGTTTTAATATACCAAGTACTAACGGCTTAAAAGCTTCAGATTTAATGTCATGAAAAACATTCCTTAAAAGTTCTTTAATATCATTATTCTTATTAATTTCTATTGAAATTTTATCATTAATAACTTCAGTAATTATCCAATTATACCAAGGTACATATTTTACAATATCTGAAATAAATTCTTTGTGATCAGAAAATGTAGATTCAATATAGCTTTTAAATTGTTGATATACTTCTTTTGTATTATTATTACTTACTACTTTAATTGAAGTGTTTGTTTTAAGTTGAAGATAATCTCTGAAAAAATTTGATGTGTTTTCATTTAAAACTGATTCGATTTTAGGATGCCAAATATTATTATAAATATTATCTTGCTCCTCACTTTCAAGTTTTAAAAGTATATAGTTTCTAATTAAATCTGATAAATTTAATGGTTTTCCAAGTGAATTTAAAGTTTCAAAAATTATTTGTGGATCTTCACCTTTGTGTTTATCTGGATCTAAGTAAATCAAAGCAACATTTAATCTATGCATTGATGTAATAAAATTATCATAACTATAATTTTGATTAATTTTTCTTTTTTCTAAAATTAATTTTTTAAATAATAAATATGCATTTGTTATAACTCCTTGTTTAGGATTAGAAGTTCCGTTTACTAAGTCTTTATAAGAATCCCAATCTTTGGTTACTTGCTTAAGTTTAATTTTATCTTCAAATATAGAGTCATTATTTTTTAAAAATCTATTTGTTATCATTTTAATATTTTCTTCATCCGTTTCTAAATCTCTTAGTGATATTAAAAACAACAAAGTTGTTGTTAATCTTTGTTGTCCATCAACTATTGTAGATTTAATTAAATGTTTATCAGTTTCTGTTTTAATTACAATAGTTCCAAAAAAATGTTCTAATTTTTTATCCTTTGGTTGACTAATATCTAACTCAGAGTCTATGATCTTTATTAAATCATTAAAATACCTTTCTATTTCAGGCCTACCCCATGCATAAGACCTTTGAAAAGGAGGAATAAAAAAAGATGTTGAGTGAACAGCTAATACTTTATAAATTGAAGCTTTATCTACGTCCAAAGTAATATCTCCTTTATTAATTTTAGGCACAAAAAAAGGGCATTTTCAAGTTTATGCCCAGTATTTAGGTATCGTCCAAGAGACCTGTATTGAAGGCATAAAAATGAAAACGCCCCGATTACTCGGAGCGTATCATTACTGCCGTTCTCAATACATATAAAATTTGGACGATTTTAAATACTGAACGAAAGTAAGACAACGCTTACATTATATTTTGAAATTTATTAGCTCAATCGAGCTTGCTCTTTTTATTAGCCTTTTTTGTTTTTAAAAATTGTTTGTTTAAGCTAATTCTAATTCTTTTGATTTCTTTTCAATAAGAAATTTGTAGAATTCATTGCTTTTATTTCTTTCTTTCAAATTTAGAACTAAAGTATGAATATCATAATTAGATTCTTTTGAAATTTTATCTCTAATTTCTCTTTGCATTTCAATACAATCAAATGTTTTCATTTTTAAGTCCATTTCTCAAATTCTTTGTCAAAATATTCACCAAATACAGAAGTATCAATATAAAATCTATTTTTGTGCAATTTTGAATTTTCTTTAAATGTTTTTAAAAGTTGTTAATTTTGTTTTTAGTAAATTAATCAATATTTAGATGAATTAATAGTCTTTTTTAATTTAAGACGCATAATCATGCGTCTCTACGAATGCGAATGCTGGATTCCGTATCAAGTACGGAATGACAAGGCAAAATACAAAGGCTGGATTCCTGAACAGGTCAGGAATGACAAGGAAGAAATACAGGAATCACTTCCGTCTTGCAAGCAAGACACCTTCGCCAGCGAAGGACAAAGACAACACTTGATTCTTCGCTTCGCTCTGAATGACGAAAAAAAATCAACACTTACATAATTGCCATTGAAGGGCAAAAAAAAACCACCTTTTTGAGGTGGCTTTTGAAATCTTTATTAATCGCAGACTTTCTTTTTATTATCGAGGGCTGATTTATTATTTGGGTCTATTTCGAGTACCTTTTTGTAGCTTTCACAAGCTCTTTTACTATCACCAGAGCTGTGATAAGAAAAAGCTAAATAAAGCCAAGAAGTTGGAGAATTAGGTGTAGCTTCAGTCCACCTTTTTGCAACCACAGTAAGTTTTTTGAAATCTTTTGCTTCAAATTCCATTTGACTTAATTTTCCAAAAATTCCATTTATAGTTTGCTTGTATTTTAAAGTATCAGATAATGCTTTATCTAAAGCTATATTGAAATATATTTTAGATTTATCTAAATCCTTTTTTTGTGCATAGCTATCGGCAATGAAATTATAAGTTTGAACTTGATTGGAATCAAGTTTGTTTGATAAATCTAAATAATAGATTGCTGAATCTTGATTTTGTAAAAAGAAATGTGATGCACCAATATAATAAGTTGTTTTTGATGCAGTAGAATCAACTCCATTTACTTTACAAGTTTGATTGGAATATCGCATATCTAAAAAGTATAGTGCATCATTATATTTCTTAGCCGTAAAAAGTAATCTACCAACAGCATCTTCAATTCCACAAGCATCATTAGGATATTTTGAAATTGTTTCTTTAAATGTATTAATTGAAGAAATTGTATCACCAGAAAGTAAATATGAGAATGCAAATCTTCTATAATCAGCGATTGAAAGTGTTGTATCTTTTGTTAAAGAAGCATAAGCTCCCGTAGTCAAATTATAGTTTTTAGTATCATAATAACAACGAGCTAAAAGCAATTTTGCTTTAATTCTTACAGTGTCAATATTTTCAGAACTATATTTTAAATGCACCAAAGCAGAATCAAATTGTTTTGTTTCAACCAAACTTTGAGCTAAGAACCATCTTGCTAGCTTTCCATCTGGACGCAATTTGTAATATTGATAAAGAGCAGGTGCAGCTTCTTTGAAATTATAAGACCAAAATTTAATTTTACCAATTTCAAAATAAGCTTTTGAATTTTTAGGATCTTGCTTAATTACTTCATTCCATTCTTTTAAACAATTACTATAATACTCATTTGCAAGTTCAGAACCAATAGGTTCTCTCGATCCTAACCAATAATACGAAGTAGCTAACCTTTCTCTAGCAGTTAATAAACTTGGGTTCAATGTTAGTGCTTCATTGTAATTACTTTGAGAAAGTTCATAAACACCTTGTTCAAAATACATATCACCTAAAGTTATGAAAATGTCAGGGTTTTTATCATTAAGCTTTTTAGCTTGATTGATAGTAACTTCAGCATCTTTCATATTTTTATCGGCAATGTATGCGTCAGCCAATGAAAGATAAGAAGCTTGATCTTTTTTATCTTCACTAATAGCATCTTTCAAAATTTTTATAGCTTCTTTAATTTGACCTTTCAATATGTTAACCTTTCCTATTTTTCTCATAATAAAAGGTTTATAACTTTTGATATCATTAGCAAATTTATAAAAATACATTGCAGAATCAAGATTTTCAATATTTAGATAAGCATCGCCACACATTACTATTACTTCCAAATTTTTTGAATCTTTAGCTTCTTTAGATGCAGCTAAAGCATATTTAGACGCTTCAATAAAATCATTTTCGCTCATTGCTTTTTTTAAATTAGCAGTATTTTGTTGAGCGTTTGCAACAATTGATATTAAAAACAATGATAGTATCGCTACTTTGGAAAACTTCATAAAATCCCTAAAATTATTTATTATTTATTTTCTATTCTTCACTTATTTTAAGTTTTAGATTAGCATAAGCTGGTACTAATCCTCTATTCAATAAGTATTTCTGAACCACAAACTCTTTTCCCATATATGTAGCAAACCAAAAAGGTAAGTTTTGTCTTTCTTCAAAAAGATATACATATATTGAAACTTTAAAAGGATATTTATTTTGAACTAAATACCCTTGGTGAACAGGTTTTGGAGAAATATATTTGTTACTAGAATCTTGAAATCCAATTCTAAGCATTTTGAAATTTGTATCTCTTACAAATTCAGACATTAATCCAATACCAATTCCATTATTTTTTGAAATAAACAACTTTACAGAATCCAAATTAAGAAAGTAATTTAAGTTTTTGGTTAATTTTTGGTTTTGCAAAATTAGTTTTTCAAAATTACTAAAAATTGAAGAATTTACACTTGTAATTGAAATTTTAGTTTCTTTTTTTATTTCTTTAAAGTCGTTGTTTAAAGAATAATCTTTTAATTGAAACAGTTTTCGAACTTGGACTATATTTAATGTGTCTATAGGAAAATCTTTTTTAACAAACAAAACTAAAGCATCATCAGCAATCTTAACTCTTTGATGTTTAACTACTTTATAAACTTTCATTAAAGAATCTTCATCTTTTAAATAATCCCTTGCAATTATGCTTACCCTAGTTTTTCCAGCTAATAAATAAGCCATTGAATTTCTTGCATTTGCTTTTACTTTTGTTAGGATTACATTTGGATACTGTTTGTTATAATTTAAGAACCCTGAATCTAATAAATCATAAACTGCATCATCACAGTAAATCGTAAGCTTACCTGAATTAATAGTTTCAGTATCGTTAGGATCTTTAACATTATATTTGTTATCACAATTAGTAAAAAGTAATGTGCAACAAAAAATTATTATTAAATTATTAATCATCTTCATTTTGAATTTCTCTTTTCTCTCTAAAATAAAGTATAGAAAGCCTATATAGTCCGAACAATACGAAAACTATTCCCATCATTTTATTTGCATTCAAGTCTAAACTTTTTAACTTCAACACTTCGAAAATGAACAGAAATCCAAGTATAACTACAAATAATCTAATAATATAATTTAATATTCTAAACATATTGCTTTCGACGTTTTTTATTAGAATTAATTACATTACTTTAAATTTAACAAAATAAACAGTTTTATAAGGTAAGTCTAAATAAAAAAAGCCACCCCAATTTGATTTGTGTAGCTTTAAATATTTTGAAGTAAAACAAAAATTACATTTGAAGTAATTGAAGTTTTTTACCATCTTTAAATTCTACCATAAGTGGTTTCCAAACTCTATTAAATTTAGTATAATCGCTTCTTACTAGTTTATCTCTTTCATTATTTTCATCAAATCCATAAGGATATTTTACAGAAAGCAATTTACCTACTGGTATTTCTTGAGATATATCAATTGAATATCTTTTTACAAGTGTTCCTTGTCCATTGTAAAAATCTAAATATCCTTTGATTGCTTTTATTGCTTTTGTGCTAGTATTTTGTAATTTATAAATTGCTACATTTATATCTTGACCGTTCTCTTTAGCAAACTCAAATTTATCAAAATAAAAACCAAGAGAATTTGCAATTTCAATTCTGTTAGAAGTTGATACAACTGATTCAATACTAGAATTAAGTTGTCTTACATTTCCAGAATTAATTAAATCCCCTACTGTTTTATTTTTTAAAGAATCTTTTAAAGTAACTAAGTAGTTTAATTCTCTAACATAAGAATCCATATTTTCTTTACTTACTTTAGGATCTAATCTAATCTGTTCAGCAATAAAAACTAGATTATCAGGCTTTACTTCAATTTTATAAACTGAAGGAGTTCTATCACATGAACTAATTACAAATGAAAAAGTAATCAAGGCAGTTAAAAATAATTTCAGTTTAGGCATTATAGTTCTCTAATAATTGTAATAATAATTTTTTAAATTAAGAATTTTTAAGATAATTTACTTATTGAATTTATTAACACACCATATCTTAGTCCGTGACAACTTACAAAAAAAGAATCTTTTTTTGTAAACTTAATTACTTCATCTAAAATTAATGCTCCTGAAAGTAAAATATCTGCTCTACTTGGGTGTATTTTATATTTTGCAATTAAATCTTCTTTTGAATTAGAAGTTAATACATCAATACAGTCCATTAAATCATAAATATTCATTTTGTAATTATGGATTTTTGCATAAACAAAGCTATCAAGACCTAAAGTAATTTGTGCTAATGTAGTAGGTGTACCAGCAACAGAAAAAAGTTCGTATTTATTTGAAGGTAAATCAAATCCAATTAACATATTTTTAATGTAATTTCTTATAGTTTCAATCTCATCAAAACTTGGTGGGTAATTTTTAATAAACCTCTCAGTTAGTCTGACAGCACCAATATCAAAACTTTTTCTATTAATAATATCAATATTTTCGCCGTAGATTAGTTCTGAACTACCTCCACCAATATCAAGAACAAGTGTATTTATTGATAACTCTAAATCCATTGTACCCAAATAGCTTAATCTTGCCTCTTCTTCACCAGAGACAACATTTATATCGTACCCAATTTCTTTGCTAAGAGCAGAACAAACATATTCTTTGTTTTCAGCATCTCTTAAAGCAGAAGTAGCTACAATTTCAACTAAATCAACATTTAATGCAATTAATCGCATTTTATAAAATCTTAAAATATCAATTGCCCTATTTATTGCATTTTCATTAATATTTTTGTTTAGGTCAACACCTTCACCCAATCTTGCAATCAAATGATGGTCCTCAATTACATGTAATATTTTATTAGTATTACAATCAAATTCAGCTACTAACATTAGAAGTGTATTAGTACCAATATCTATTGATGCTATTTTTTTAATTTGCATAATTATTTTTTCCTAAAGTGAAAAGCAATCCATTCATCTTCAATTATATCTTTAATAAGTTCAAATCCATTATTTATTGCTGATTCAACAACTATATCTTTATCATATTTTAAAATACCAGAGCAAACTAAATCACCTTTTGAAATTTGAAGTGATTTTGCAAATTTTGGCATAGACTTAATAATAAGATGTGTAAAAATATTTGCAGCAATTGAATCAACATCTGGTAATTCGTCTATTTCAATATCAATCTCTTGAATTTCAATTTTATCTGATACTCCATTTAATTTGATATTATCTCGAGAATTATCAATAGACCATTCATTGTTATCAAAAGCATAGCAAGCTCTAGCCCCAAGTAGAATACTTAAAATGGCTAAAACTCCAGTTCCAGTACCTGCATCCATCCAATAACTATTTGGCTTTACTAGTCCATCCATTAATATACTAACCAATCTTGTTGTTGCATGCTCACCAGTTCCAAAAGACATTTTAGGGTCAATAATTATCTTAATTTCAGTATCTAATTCATCTTTTTTCCAACTGGGAGTTATTCCAATTTTATCAGATACTCTAATTATAGGAACATTTTTTTCCCATTCTTCATTCCAATTCATATCTTCGACAAATTCTTCTTCTAATATTTTTGCTTCATTTAAAGGGGAAAGACATTCAATCATTGCATTTTTTAAATTTTCATTCCATTCTGTTGCATTAAAACATACTACTATTTCGTCATTGAATTGAGAGATGCCAATGAAAGGGAAATCTGAAATTAATGCTATTGCAATATCTTGATTTTCTTCTAAAATTGATAGTTTAACATTAATATATTTTTTTTTCACTCACATTTTCCTAAATAGATTATATAATTTAAAGTTATTTTTCTATATTGCAATTATAAAATTTCAATAATACAAAATTATAAAAAATTGAGCGAATTAGAACTATACGAAAAGTTAAAAAAAGTAAAACTACTTGTAATGGATGTTGATGGAACATTAACTGATGCTGGAATGTATTTTACAGAAAATGGAGAAGCTTCTAAAAGATTTTCTACAAGAGATGGTATGGGCGTGGTTCTTCTTAAAAAATCTGGTATTGATTCGGCTATTATTACAAGTGAAAATTCAAAAATAGTTGAAGCAAGAGCTAAAAAGTTGTCCATAGAATATGTAATACTAGGTTCTCATAACAAAGAATTTGCTTTAAAAGAATTATGTTCTAGATTAAAATTAGATTTAGAAAATATTGCGTATATTGGTGATGATGTAAATGATGCTTATGCAATGAGAATATCAGGGATATGTGCCTGCCCTAATGATTCTGTTGAATACATAAAGAACTTATCTAATTATATTTGTAAAGAAAATGGTGGGTATGGAGCAGTAAGAGAGTTTGCTGAGTTAATTTTAAAAGCTCAAAATAAACCAAACTATTTAACTGAAAATTGGTGATAATTTAATTAACAAATTTTTTAATTTTTAAAAGGAAATATTATGTCGAAAGGAAATGATTCTGGAGCATATACAAAAGGTTTTATTTTTGGAGCTTTTATTGGAGCTTCTGTCGGAGCAATAACTGCTTTACTATTAGCCCCTAAAAGCGGTGCTGAATTACGTCAAGATTTAGCTGAAAAATCAAAGGATGCTTATGATAAAGCATCTGATTATATTCAAGATGTAGTTGCTGATATAAGTCCGAAAGTTGAAAATACTTTTAACGAAGGAAGAATGAAAGCTCAAGTAATTGTTGATTCTGCTAAACGACAAGCAGATGAATTACTTTCAAATGCTGAAAATATGCTAAAAGATGCTAAATTAAAAGTTAATAATTCAAAAGATAATGCTTTAAATAAATTTGAAAATATTAAAGACGCTGCAAAAGCTGGTGTTGAAACTTTTAAAAGCGAATTAAACAATTAAATATAATTTATTTAAATTTAGGATCTAATATGGAACTTATGAAGTTTATGGCATTACTTGCTCTGTTGGGATTTACTTTGCTTTGTGCTTATGCAATTTTTGCAATTAGAGTTATTACTAAAGTCATAAAAGATATTCATCCTAAACTTAATATTTTGACTACTGATGCAGATGCACTTATAGTTAAAACAACTAAGACTCTTGATGAAATAGAAGTTATTAAAACAGATATAAATAGTGTAATAGCAAACATTGATGTAATGCAAAATAGAATAGCCCAAAGCTTGGATAATTATGATAGCACTTCTGATGAGGTTAGAAATTTAGTTGCTAATACTAATTCTAAAATTGAAAGAATTGGAAAGACTATTGAGCCTTTTGAAGATTTAGCTTCAAATGTTTATGACAAAATATCTCAACCAGTAAACCAGACATTAAGTATTATAAATGCAGTATCTAAAGCAATAAATGTTTTTAAAAATAAGATTCAAAGATAAAAATTATAGGCTACTCTAGTTTGAGTAGCTTTTTTTTTTAAATTTTATATACTTCTTTTTATTATTATCAAATACTATGCTTTTGTTTTGTTTAATTATTAAAAAATCATCTAAAAAAACGATATTATGTTAGACAAAGACTTAAAGACTTAATGAAAAGTTTAGGACCACTTATGGGTGGAGGTTTCCAACTTGCTGGATCAGTAATTTTGTTTGTACTGGTTGGTAGATATTTCGATGAAAAATATCATTCAAACTATTTTGTAATGTTGTTTGGATTTATTGGATTAGGTATTGGATTGTATTCATTTTTAAGAATGGTTAAAAAAAGCGAAGAAGATGACAAATGAAATAATGGCAGCCTTGGTAATAGTAGCTATAAAAGTAATTCTTACAATTGTTATACTTAGGTTTGCTAATAAACAAGGAGAAGATAAATTTTTGATGTTTTATTTTATGTTAATTGCATTTAGATTTGTTTTACTTTTAGGAATGGCAATAGGTGCAGTATATTTAATGCACTTAGATACTTTCAAATTTGGTATGTATTTATTTGTAACTTACTTTATCTTGCAATTTGTGGAAATTTTTTATCTCGCTAATAATAAATAATTTGTTATATTTGCGACATAAAAATAAGCCTTAAGGAAAAAGATGTCTAATAGCAGTAGTCAGAATTTAAATATACCAATTAATCACGACACAAACAAGACAAATTTAAATAATGAGAATAATTCTCAATTAGATAATTCACATAATAGTTCAAGCTTGACTAATTATTCATTAGTTCAAGACTCAACTCATATTGAACATAAGCCAGATGAATCAGCTCAAATTATGGGAAGTTTGGGAGATCATAGCACTTTTACTTGGAGCAATTATAGTTTATTTGAGTTACCTTATATATTTGTAGAAGATGGATTACATATTTATCCAAACGAAGCTTCTTTAAATAAAAGTGGGCTTTTTAAAACTGAAGAACATCATGGGCATAAAACAGTTATCAGTATTAAAAAAGAAAAAGAACTAATTGCTAGCAAGAAACAGTTTGAGCCAAGTGAAGTTGCTCCTAATATAGATTTGTCTATTACCAATTTTATTGCATTTGAATTTATAGCAGTAATTATCCTTTCATTTTTATTTATTAAAGCATCTATGTTTTATAAAAAGAATGAAGGTAAAGCACCACGAGGACTTGCTAATTTAATTGAACTTGGAATTGAATTTGTTAGAACTGAATTGGTTGAACAAAATTTACCTACTAAAAAAATAACTGATAGATACTTACCATACTTTGTAGTATTATTCTTTTTTATTTTTACTTTGAACTTTTTAGGTATGTTACCTGGTGCTCATACAGCAACTTCTGGATTTTGGATTAATGCTGCTTTTGCAGTAACAGCTTTAATTATGATTAATTATGCTGGAATCAAAGAAGGTGGAGCTAGTCATTATATTCATCACTTAGCAACTGGTGGCGCTCCTTGGTATATGATTCCAATAATGTTACCTTTGGAAGTATTATCAAATTACATAATAAAACCATTTGTTTTAACTATGCGACTTTTTGCAAATATGACAGCCGGCCACTTAATATTAGCTGCACTTGCAGGAGTTATTATCATTAGTAAAAATGTTTTTGCAGCATTTGGTATAGTTCCTTTTTCTGTATTTATTTTAGTAATTGAAGTTTTAGTTTGCTTTTTGCAAGCTTTTGTATTTACGATGCTGACAAGTATTTTTATGGGATTAGCAATTGGCGATCATCCAAAAGAACTTGCTCATCAACATTAATTTTGTTATTTAATTTTTTATTTTCTTTAATTTATATTTTTTGGAGTTTATAATGGGAAACTTAGCTCATCTTTCAGCAGGTATTGGTGCTGGTTTAGCTTTGATTGGTGCTGGCTTAGGTATTGGTAAATTAGCTGCGGCTGCTTTGGAAGCTGCTGGACGTCAACCTGAAGCTTTTGGGAAATTACAAACTATGATGATTATTGCTGCTGCACTTATTGAAGGTGCTGCATTCTTCGCACTTTTCATTTGCTTTAGTTTAATGGGCGTGAAATAATTTATTTTTATTTATATCTCTAGTACTCGTATTATATTATGAGTACTTTTTGAGATTAAAATATATTAAGGAAGAATAATGGATGTATTAGCAGTTAAGCCGGGTTTGTTTTTTTGGACGATAATAAACTTCTTAGTATTAGCAATAATAATGGGAAAGTTCTTTCTTCCAATTATATTAAAAGCAGTTAAAGACAGAGAAGAATCAATTCAGAAATCAATTGATGAATCTATTGAAAAAAACAATTTGTCTCAATCAAAATTAGAAGAAGCAACTGCTAAGTTTGCTGATGCACAACATCAAGTAGCTCAAATAATTGCTAAAGGCAAAGAACAAGCAGAAACAGTGAAAGCAACAGTAGTAGCCGAAGCAGAAGCTCAAAAGAAAAGTATGATTGAGCAAGCAAATAGAGAAATTGAAAGAAGTAAAGAAAAAGCTATTTTAGAATTGAGATTAGAAGTTGCATCATTAGTAGTTGAAGCAACAGAAAAAATTCTTAGTCAAAAACTTGATAAAGATACTCATTTCAAATTAGTAGAAAATTATATTGAAAAATTACCAAGAAATTAATCTTAAGTAAAATGAGCGATAAAAGAGTAGCAATAAGATATGCAAAAGCAATTCTAGGTTTGGCTTTAGAGCAAAAATTAGAAGAGATTGTATATAATGATTTTAAAATGGTAATTAGACTTGTAGCAAGTTCAAAAGATTTGAAGTCAGTATTTAATAGTCCTGTAATTCAATCTTGGCGTAAAAAAAATGCCTTTTCTGAACTTTTGTCAACAAATGTAAGTAAGTTGACTATGGATTTTATTCTTTTATTAACAAATAAACATAGAGAAAGTTTAATTCTTGATGTTATGAGTGAATACACTGTATTATACAATGTAAATAAAGGGATTTTACCAATAGAAGTGATTTCAGCCCTTGAACTTAGTGATGAATTGAGACAAAATATTATCACTAAAATAGAAGGATTTACTAATAAAAAAGTTGAAGCAACTTTTAGCATAAGACCAGATATTAAAGGTGGTTTTATAGTTAAATTGCAAGATTGGGTATTTGATGGCTCTGTACAGAACCAATTAAACCAACTTTACAAGTCGCTTGCTACTGGCAATGCGGCATAGTTTTGAAAATAATAATTATATTAAATAGGTAACAAATAATGGCTGATGTTCGTCCAGAAGAGATATCGGCGATATTACGTCGTCAATTATCAGGCTTCGAAAATGAAGCAGATATTTATGAAGTAGGAACAGTATTACAAATTGGTGATGGTGTTGCTCGTGTTTATGGTTTAACTAAAGTAATGGCAGCTGAACTAGTTGAATTCCCAAACAATGTAATCGGAATGGTTCTTAACCTTGAAGAAGATAATGTTGGGGTAATGCTTTTTGGTGATGAAACTTTAGTAAAAGAGGGTGATACTGTAAAAAGAACTGGCAAAATTGCATCAGTTCCAATTGGTAGAGAATTACTTGGCAGAGTTGTAAATCCACTTGGAGTTCCAATCGATGGACATGGTCCATTAAATGCACAAAGTTTTTACCCAATTGAACGTATGGCTCCTGGTGTAATTGACAGACAACCAGTTACTGAACCATTACAAACTGGTATTAAAGCAATTGATGCTTTGATCCCAATTGGTAGAGGACAAAGAGAATTAATAATTGGAGATAGACAAACAGGTAAAACTGCAGTTGCTTTAGATACAATTATTAATCAAAAATATACTCATTCTGAAGAAGCAAAAGCTCTTGGAATAGATCCTGTATTCTGTATTTATGTTGCGATTGGTCAAAAAGGTGCAACTGTTGCAACTGTAGTAAACTATTTGCGTCAATATGGTGCATTAGAATATACAATTATAGTAGCTGCAAATGCCTCTGATCCAGCTCCATTACAATTCATTGCTCCATTTTGTGGTGCTGCAATGGGTGAATATTTTAGAGATAATGGTATGCATGCTTTGATTATTTATGATGATTTATCAAAACAAGCTGCTGCTTATCGCCAAGTTTCTTTGCTATTACGTCGTCCTCCAGGACGTGAAGCCTACCCTGGTGATATCTTTTATCTTCATAGTAGATTACTTGAAAGAGCTGCTAAATTATCAGATGCTAAGGGTGCTGGCTCTCTTACTGCCCTACCAGTTATTGAAACTCAAGCAGGTGATGTGTCTGCATACATTCCTACAAATGTAATTTCAATTACTGATGGTCAGATTTATTTGGAATCTAACTTATTTAATGCTGGTATTAGACCTGCACTTAATGTTGGTATATCTGTATCTCGAGTAGGTGGAAACGCTCAAATTAAAGCTATGAAAAAAGTTGCTGGTCCTTTGAAACTTGAATTAGCTATGTTTAGAGAGTTAGAAGCTTTCTCTAAATTTGGTTCAGATTTGGATAAAAGCACTCAACAACAATTAACTCGTGGAGCAGTTTTAACTGAGATTTTAAAACAACCTCAATATAGACCAGTTACAGTTGATAAACAAATTGTGTTAGTTTATGCTGCTACTTGTGGTTATTTTGATGCTTTACCTTTGACAATTTTAAGAGCTTTTGAAATTCAATTATTTGAAATTTTAGATACTCAAAATGCAGATTTAATGAATGATATTAGAGTTAAAAAAGAATTAACTGATGATATTAAATCTAGGTTGAATGCGATTATTGAGCTTTTAGTTGCTACATTTAATAAAATGGCTTAATTTTATGATAGTTGTTACTGGTGGTGCTGGATTCATTGGATCTTGCTTTATAAAACATTTAAACAACAAAGGTATAAAAGATATTCTTGTTGTTGATAGTTTTGGCAAAAGTAGCAAATGGAAAAACTTAGTTGGAAAGAAGTACATTGATTTTATGAATAAAGATGATTTTAGAAATCTCTTGACTGATGATGGTAGTTTTCCATTTGAAGTAGAAGCTATTATTCATCTGGGTGCTTGTTCTTCTACAACTGAAGATGATGTTGATTATTTATTTGATAACAATTATCAATACAGTAAGGATTTAGCATTATTTGCATTAAATAATAAAATTAAATTTATATATGCATCTAGTGCAGCCACTTATGGATTTGGTGAAAGTGGATATTCAGATGATGAATTTGAAAATCTTAAACCACTTAATGCTTATGGCTTTTCTAAGTATATGTTTGACGAATGGGTAATTAATTCAGGATTAGATAAAACATTTGTTGGGTTGAAATTTTTTAATGTTTTTGGACCAAATGAATACCATAAAGACAATATGGCTTCAATGGTATATAAATCTTTTCAACAAATAAAATCAACTGGAAAAGTAAATCTTTTTAAGTCAAATTCTTTAGAATATAAAGATGGGGAACAAAAAAGAGATTTTGTGTATGTGAAAGATTGTTGTGAGATTATTTATCAATTCATACAAAAACCTAAGAAAAATGGTATTTATAATGTTGGTAATGGCAATTCTTCAACTTGGAGAGTTTTAATTGACAATGTATTTAAAGCGATGAATTTAGAGTCAAAAATTGAATTTGTAGAAATGCCTGATCAGATAAAATTTCAATATCAGAATTTTACAGAAGCAAACATAACTAAACTTACTAAAGCTATAGGCAAACATAAGTTTATGACTTTAGAGGAATCTGTTAATGATTATGTTAAGAATTATCTTAACTCATCTTATCAATATTACTAAAAAGAAAAATGGCTACATTAAGAGATATACGATTTAGAATTAAAAGTGTGAAAAACACTTCAAAAATTACATCAGCAATGAAAATGGTTTCAGCTTCTAAGCTTCGTAGAGCACAAGAAGCTGTTGAATCAGCTAGACCTTATGTAAAAAAAATGGAAGAAGTAATTGCGAATTTAGTTTCTGCAGCTGGTGAAGATTATACTAATCCAATTATTGAAAATAGAAAGGAAGTTGCCAATGTTGCGATTATAGTTATTACTTCAGATAGAGGATTGTGTGGTAGTTTCAATACAAATATAATAAAAGCAGTAACAGCTTATATTAATAATGATTTGAAAATTGAATCTCCTGATGCAAATATCTCAATTGTTACAGTAGGAAAAAAAGCAACATCAGTATTTAACAAATCAAATTATCCTGTTTTAGAATATTTTGTAGGTATTTTTGCAGCTTTAAAATTTGAACATGCAGTTGATATAATAGATTCTGTTAAAGATTTATATTTAAACAGAAAGCTAGACAAAGTTGTAATATTTTCAAATGAATTTGTTAATATTGTAAAACAAGTTCCTACTATGCGACAATTGCTTCCACTTGCAAAAAATGTACAATCAAATGAGAAATCAACTAGTTTTAGTACTGACTACATTTACGAGCCAAATCAAAAAGAAATTTTAGATGTTCTTTTGCCTAAACTTTTAAATATTTCAGTTTGGAGATGTTTGCTTTCTTCAAGTGCTGCTGAACATGCAGCTAGGATGTTTTCTATGGATAATGCTACTCGTAATGCTAAAGAACTAATTGATTCACTTAATTTAATCTATAATAGCAAACGTCAAGCAGCCATAACAACAGAAATGTTAGAAATTGTAGGTGGTGCTGAAGCGTTATCTAAAGCATAAATTTTACAATAAGTGATTATATTTTAAGCCATTTCAAAAGAAATGGCTTTTTTATTTATTAATCAAACGAGTTTCAATATTAATTTTGAATATAATTATTGATTCAATTTAAAATCTTTCCACATAGCTATCTATTGCTTAAATAATCATTAAAAATGTCAGTATATTTAGTTAAATTTGCAAGTCATACTTTAATTAACTTTTAAAATTTAAAAACAAAATGGCATTAAGTTTATTAGAAAAAATTGTATCTACAACTCTTGAAGATGAGATGCAAACCGCATATCTTGATTATTCTATGTCTGTAATCGTTTCTCGTGCTTTACCTGATGTAAGAGATGGTTTAAAACCAGTTCATAGAAGAGTATTATTTGCAATGCAAGATTTAGGTTTATTACCAAATAGACCTCATAAAAAGTCAGCTAGATTAGTTGGTGAAGTATTAGGTAAATATCATCCTCATGGTGATAGTTCTGTTTATGAAGCAATGGTAAGATTAGCTCAAAGTTGGTCTTTAAGATATCCTTTAGTTGATGGTCAAGGAAATTTTGGATCTGTAGATGGTGATCCTGCTGCTGCAATGCGTTATACTGAAACAAGACTTGCTCAAATAGCAATGACTACATTAGCTGATATTGACAAAAATACTGTTGATTTTAGATTAAACTTTGATGAATCTTTGGAAGAGCCAATAGTGCTACCTTCCATGTTACCAACTTTGCTTATTAATGGAGCAAGTGGTATTGCAGTAGGTATGGCAACTAATATACCTCCTCACAATTTAACTGAAATAATAAATGCTTTACATGCAATGATTGAAAATCCTGAAATCACTATTGATGAAATAATGATGCATGTTAAAGCTCCTGACTTCCCTACTGGTGGAATAATTTATGGATTTAGTGGAGTTAGAGATGCTTTTCATACAGGAAGAGGGAAAATAATAATTAGAGCAAGAGCAGTAATTGAAGAAAATGCTGCTGGTACAAAACAAACTATTATAATAAATGAACTACCATATCAAGTAAATAAGGCAATGCTTCATGAAAAAATGGTTCACCTTTGTAGAGATAAAGTTTTAGAAGGCATTTCTGAGATTAGAGATGAATCTGATAGAGATGGAATGAGGATGGTAATCGAATTAAAAAGAGATGCAATTGCTTCTGTTGTTTTGAATAATCTTTATAAGATGACTCAAATGCAAGTTACTTTTGGAGCAATTATGTTGTCTTTAGTAAAAGGAAGACCAAAAGTATTGAATATTAAGGAAATGATGTATTATTTCCTTGAACATAGAAACGAAGTTGTAGTTCGTAGGTCTCAATTTGAATTGGACGCAGCTCAAAAAAGAGCTCATATTTTAGAAGGATTTATAATAGCTTTAGATAATATTGAAGCAGTAATTAAAACTATTAGAGCTTCTGCTGATGCTGCAATTGCATCTAAAGCATTAATTGAGCAATTCAGCTTGAGTGAAGCTCAAACCAAAGCTATTCTTGAAATGAGATTACAAAGATTAACTGGTTTAGAAAGAGACAAAATTATAAATGAATATAAAGAATTACTTCAAATAATTGAAAGACTTACTTCTATTTTAGCTAGTAAATTACTTCAAATGCAGATTATAGCTCAAGAATTGACTGATATCAAAGCCAAATATGGTGATGAAAGAAGAACGGAAATTGTATATGATTCAAAAGATTTTTCAATTGAAGATATGATTGCAAATGAAGATATGATTGTAACTATTTCACATTCTGGATTAATTAAAAGAATTAAATCTTCAAATTATAGAAGACAAAATAAAGGTGGAAGAGGGTTAACCGGATCTTCAACTAATGATGAAGATTTTATTGAACATATTTTCCAAGCTGCAACTCATGATTATATTTTGTTCTTTACAGATATGGGTAGAACATATAAAATCAGAGTATTTGATTTGCCTGAACTTAGTAGGCAATCAAAGGGTAAATCTTTAGCTAATGTAATTGAAAAACAAGCTGATGAAACTGTAACTTCATATATAACTGTTACTGCTAAAAACTTATTGCAAGAGGATCTTTATGTTGTAATGTGTACTAGAGCTGGAACAATTAAGAAAACATTTTTATCTAACTTTGCAAATGTTAGAAAAAGTGGAATAATTGCAATTAATTTAAACGACAATGATAGAATGATTGGTGCTGATGTTACTAATGGTAATCAAGAAATCATTCTTGGTACTTCTAACGGTATTGCTTGCAGATTTAATGAATCAGACGTAAGACCAATGGGTAGAACTGCTACTGGAGTTAGAGGAATTAGTTTAAGTAAAGGTGATTTTGTAATTTCAATGGTTACAATCAAATTCCAAGACCAACAAGTACTTGTTGTTGGAGAAAATGGATATGGTAAACGAACTAAATTTGAAGATTTCAGATTGACAAAACGTGGTGCAAAAGGTGTTATTTCAATGAACGTAACAGATAAAACTGGTAAAGTTGTTGCTTTAATGTCTTGTGCTGATGGTGAAGATTTAATTGTAATAACTACACAAGGTATTTTGATTAGACAATCAATAGCTAAAATAAGAACTATTGGAAGAAACACTCAAGGCGTCAGATTAATTAATTTGAATGATGGCGATAGAATAGCTGATATTACTAAAGTGATTCATGAAGAAGATGAAGAAGAAACTCCAATAGATGGTGCTGAACCTATTGAAACTGGAGATACAGATCAAATCAAATTAAATATGTAATATTAACTCATGTTAATTAAAATAAAATATAACGCTATTCAATTACTATTCATATTGAATAGCGTTTTTGTTTTTGCTCAAATTAGTAAATCTCCTATTATACCAGTGGATTCTACTTTAAATATTAAAAATAGCGAAATTGAAATTAATAAAAAAGATACAATTTTATACAAACTAGATAAACAATTTGGTTTAGTATATTTGTTAGATAACACTTTTGTTCAAACAATAAATAAGAATTACGGTTTAGAAATAAACTATGCGCAAATGAGTGATCTTTTAAGTAATGAAATTAATTATTATCCAATGTTTCAAGGTAGTTTTGGATTATATGATACTTTTCAAGCTTTTGGAGGTGGACATAGAGATAATTCTTATAAATTTAATGGTAGAAACATATTAAGTCCAGATTCAAGAATTTTTAATATCAATGAATATTCAACTGAGGCTTTTGAAAATATTCAAATTTTAAAAGGATCTGAAGCAAGCATTATTGGAGGTGCAAGTGGAGGACTTTTTCTTAATTTTCAAGAAATTCAATATAATTCGAAAACACCTTTTACAAAGTTATGGTACACTGATGCTGGAAAAGATTTTCTAACTTCAGATGGGATTTTTAGTCAAAATATTATGGCCAATACTAACTTTACTTTTGGATTTAGGAAAATGTCAACTACTGGTGAATTTACTAATCAATGGATGGAATCTTGGAATGTTAGAAATTCAATTAGATATTCATTTAACGAATATTCAAATATGTCATTTTCATACAATTTGTCAAATTTAGGAAATGGAACAAATGGTGGTATTTCATTACAATCTCAAAATATTTTTAGTAGA
>JAPLFM010000238.1:21172-31736 GCA_026390675.1 Candidatus Kapaibacterium sp.
ATGAACGTGGGATTAAAAATGATTTTACTTTTACGTTCCAATCTCGTTTGTTTGATGATAGTTTGTTTATATATAAATCTAATTTGTATTATTCACATAATCAAAGATCTACACAAATTTCAAATGATTTTATTTTAGATTCAAATTATTCTAATTTGTATTTTTACAATGATAGCTACTATGGTATGAATGTTCAAATTGAAAAAAAATTATTGAATACTTTTACTTTAATTTCAGGAGTTGAAATAGAGCAATCAAATATAGATAGTACTCAGTATCACAATAAATATAGTTCAAGTAATTTATCTTTGTTTGGTTTTTTAAAAAATGATTTTACAAATCATTTAAAATTGAATGGTGGAATAAGATTATCAAAAATTTATGAAAAAACTAATTTGAATTTAGGTGTGAATTTGATTTATCAAATTAATTTAAATAATTATTTTAAAGTTGATTTATCTATTTCTGAAAGATCGCCTTCTTATTTAGAGGGTTTAAGTTTGAAAGATGAAAGAAGCTCTTTGCTATTAATTGAATATAATAAAATTGATTCAGCAAAATCTAATTTAAGAATAGAAGGATTTTATAGAGTTACTGATAATTTGATATTAAATGAAGCATTGTTAAGAAATAATATTATTATAAATAGTATTTCAAGAAACGCTCTTTCTAAACAAAGTTATGGTATTAATATAAGTTCAAAGTACAAAATTCTTGAAAACTATTTTCAAACAAAAGATGAATTTAATTTAAACACTAATTTACAATTAAACTTTTCTTCTTATGATAGTTTAAAGAATTCATTTTTGCCAGTTGTATATTTTAAATTTACTCCAAACTACAAATTTTTTGTTAATCATAGTGCTTTAACTATTGGAATAAATCTTTTGTTTATGTCATCTTTCAAAGGAATGAGCTATATTCCATTTAATAACTCATTCTTGACTAACAATATTGAAAGTGGTGCCATGATGAATGGAATTGATGCTTTTGCAG
Organism: Candidatus Kapaibacterium sp.; assembly: GCA_026390675.1. GTDB lineage: Bacteria > Bacteroidota > Ignavibacteria > Kapaibacteriales > UBA2268 > JAPLFM01. The sequence continues at coordinate 22,169 of JAPLFM010000238.1, forward strand.
TAGCTAAATTGGGCAATGCACATGTCAAACTTTCATTTCAAAATATTGCAAATTCTGGTTATTATTTCCAACCTTATTATCCAATGTTAAATAGAAATATCAGATTTTCAGTTTCTTGGTCATTTTTTGATTGATAAATGTTTAAAAATCATTATATTGCATAAAATTCAAAAGTTATTTAAATTTTAAATCTAAAAACAAATCATTATTAATTTAAACAAAAGGTATGTATGAGAAAGTATTTAATCCTTTTAATTATTCCATTATTATTCAACTCGTGTGATAACTTGCCCACAAGTTTCAAATCACCCAATTTTGATACAAATATTCACTTTCCAATAACTGAAAAAAGTTATACATTGGATGAAATAATCAAAATAAATAAGAATATTCAAATAGATCCTTCATCAGGTAATGGAAATTTGAAATACAAATTGGTTTCAGATGATTATATTCAAAATTTTGTTTTGCAAGATTTTTTAAAAGATCAATTAAATGGCTCTTATGAAAACCTAGAATTTTTTGTAGCTACAAAAGATACTTTAGCATATATTGATATTGCTAGTGGTGCATCAATTGATTCTGCTTTTATGGCTGGAGGAGATTTTGAAATTTCAATTGATAACAAGTCTAAGGGTGAGGTTTCTTTTACAGTAGGAATGCCAAATTTAAAAGAGAATGGAACATCATTTGAAATAATTGGAAAAGTTGGACCAAATGCTAAAACTGTTGTTAATAAATCTTTGACAAACCATGCTTATTCTTCAAAAGATCAGCCATTACCTACTCAAATGCTTTGGAGAGTTAAAATGGTTGGGCAATTTAATGGAGAGAAAGTAAATGTTAGCTTGAAAATCACTAAAACTAAATTAGGTTTTGTTCAAGGTAATATTCCATCTAAAGATTTAGCTCCTATTACACGCTCAATAGGATTACCATTAACCAATGATGTTAAAGATTTTAGAGATAAATTCAATTTGAAAACTGCAACATTATTTGTCAAGGCTAATTATTTAAGCCCAATTAAAAATATATATAATGTATTGTTAAAAGATGTTAAAATAGTTGGGAAAAGAAATGGAGCTGGAACAATGCAACTCAAGAAAAAAGATGGTAGTGATAATTTTGGAGAATTTTTCATTGAAAATGGGAACTATTTAAGAACATTTACAAATGATAATAGTAATATTTCCGAATTTTTAAGTTTTCTACCTGATTCAATTACATTATCTACAGGAATTACTGTCAATCCAAATAATAAATCTGGTGCTGCTACTGAAAACGATTCTATTCGCATAACTGTTTCTTTTAATGCATTATCAAATATAGATATAACTAGTTATACGAGATTTGATACTTTAGCATTAGAAATGGATGCAAGCTATAGAGATGAAATTCGAAATGGTAGATATGCTAAAATATTTTATGAAGTTACAAATGGCATTCCTTTAAAAAACGATTTTAATATTACTTTTGCAGATGCAAAGTCAGATTCATTGTTTTCTCATAAAATTAGTATAAATGGAGCGACAGTTGGTAATAATGATGTTGTAACTTCTACATTACCATTACCAGCTTCTACTTTTGAATTGGATTCTGCAGAAATAATCAAATTATCAAATTCATATAAAGTTATTATTGGATTAAAAACAGAAACTCCACCTGGAAATAGTACTAACTTATTTAAACCCGATATGAAGATTAAAATTAAATCTTATGGTGAAATAAAATATCATATTAAATCTGATAAATAGTAATAATTACTTTTTTAAATAATAAATTTATGTTAAACTACTTAAAAAAATCAATGAAAAAAATTATAATTTATGTTTTAATCCTAACATTTTCTAATAATTTAGCAAATTCTCAATCTGGAAATTTCGGACTTGGCGATGCTCGAACTGTAGCTTTAGGGAATACTGGTAATGCCTTATCTCAAGGCTTACTTTCAATAAATAGAAATCCAAGTTTATTAATTAATAGGTTAGATACAGGCTACTTACATTTTGTATTACCTTTTAATATGTCAATTCAAGCAACAACTAATACTTTAGACATAAAAGATGTAAAATATTATTTTGGTGGCGTAAATAATAATCCTGATAGTTCAAGATTTTTAACTGATTTAGATAAAAAGAACTTAGTAAATGCATTTGATGGAGATGGTAAATTTATAGCTAGCGCCAATATAAATGCTTTTAGTTTAGCATTTATGCCTTCTCGAGAAATTGGTGCTTTTGGGATATCAGTTAATGATTATATCTATGGTAGTATTATTGTTCCCAAGCAAATGGTTGATTTACTTTTGAATGGGAATAATGTAAACCAAACATATTCATTTAATACTCTTGAAGCCCAATCAAGCTGGATTCGATCTTATGGTCTTAGTTATGCTAGAGAGTTAATCAACAAAAAGAGTCAATCATTGAGATACGTTTCAATGGGAGCGAGTGTTAAACTTTTTCAAGGTTATCAATATGTTTCTTTAAAATCATTAGATACAAAGATATATACAAGTACTGATCATAAAATAAGTGGTCAATTTAATGCAACTGGAATTAGTTCGTTTGGTCCTTCTTTGGCAGGAATGAACCCATTTAATAACGATACATCTAAAGTTAATGTTTCACCAATGCCAGAAGCATCTGGTAGTGGTATAGGAATTGATTTTGGTATTTCTGGTGAATTCAAATTCGGGATGAAATTTGGTGTTTCTATCAATGATTTGGGATCAATGAATTGGGATAAAAATTTAGAAACTCATACAATTACTAAGAGCTTTAAATTAAATGATTTATTAAATAAAAACGAATTAGATTCTATACTCAATGGCTCAAAAGATTCAACAGTTAAAGGTGGAAGCGTCAAAACTGATTTGCCAACAGTTCTTAGATTAGGTTTATTAATGCCAGTTGATAGTTTATTTGAAGTACCAGGTGAATTAAATTTATTAGTTGATATGAATATTGGTTTGTCAGACTTTGCTAATAATTCTAAAAAATCAAGGTTGTCATTAGGATTGGATTGGGCTATACATCCTGATGCACCAAGACTTATGACTGGATTTTCAACAGATCAAACTGAAAAATGGAGATTGTCTTTTGGATTAGGATATAATTCTAAACTAATTGATTTTTATATTGCAACTTTTGATTTACTTTCTGCAATTTCACCATCTAATAATGCATCAATTGCATTTACTTTAGTTTGGAAAATAATGTAATTTGGAATATTTTCTTATTTATATGTTTTAAAAGTAATGAAAAAGAAAATTTTAGTTATTGAAGATGAAGAATTATTAAGATCGAGTATTGTTGAGCTTCTTGAGCTTGAAGATTATGAAGCAATTGGTGCTTGCAATGGTGAAGAAGGTATTATCATAGCAAAAAGTGATTTACCTGATTTAATAATTAGTGACATAATGATGCCAATTAAAAATGGTTATGAAGTAGTGCAAGAATTGAGAAATGATATTGCAACTTCTAAAATTCCAATTATCTTTCTTTCAGCTAAAGCTGATAAACAAGATAGTAGGTTTGGTATGTCTTTGGGAGTTGAGGATTACATAACTAAGCCTTTTAGCAAGCAAGAACTTTTTAATACTATTAAAACTAGGTTGGAAAGAGTTGAAACTTATGAGAAACACTATGATAAAAAAGTTGTAGATTTAAAGATTAGTTTAGCTTCAACTTTACCACATGAACTTCGTACACCATTAAATGGAATATTAGCATCTTCACAATTTTTATTAAATCGTTCAATAGATCTTTCAAAAGAAGATATTAATGAGTTACATCAAACCATTTATTCATCAGCTTTAAGATTAAATCGATTAATTACAAACTATTTACTATTTTTTGATTTGGAAATGATAAGCTCTAATTCCCAAACATGTACCAATTTACAAGGTCTATTTTTAGAATCTACAGCATATACAATTGAATCAACAATTTCAAAAAGATTTGAAGATGAAAATAGACAATTTGATGTAACTTACAATATACAAAATTTACCTATTCAAATAGAAGAAACATATTTATCAAAAATATGTGAAGAACTTGCTGATAATGCATTTAAATTTTCAGAGCCAAATTTTAAAGTTGAAGTAACAACATCAATTGAAAATAATGTTTATATTTTAAATGTAAGCAACCAAGGAGTTGTAATTGATAAAAATGAAGCTTTAAAGATAGATGCTTATGTTCAGTTTAAAAGAGATGTTTATGAACAGCAAGGTTCTGGACTAGGATTAGCAATTGTTCAAAAAATTTGTCGAATTTTTAATGGTTCATTTGAGATTAAAAATATTGATAATTTATATACCGTTTCAACAGTTAGATTGCCTTTACACATTATTTAAAATCATCTAAATCAAAAATATTACCTTTATTAAGTGTTAGTTTAGGGTCCAAAAACAACTTTATTTGTTTAGAAAATTTCAATAGATTTTGATTGGATAATTTTTGAAAAGCTTCTTTTTTAATCTTACCAATTCCATGTTCCGCTGAAATTGTTCCACCAAGTTCAATAGCTTTTTCTATTAATTTTTTATATACTTTAATACCTTCATTATATTCAACTTTATTTTTTGGTAAAATATTTGCATGAAGGTGACAATCACCAATATGTCCAAAAATTAAATAATCTAATTTACTACTTTCTAAAATTTCATATAAATAGTTGAAATATTCTAAAAAACTTTCTTTTGGAACCGCTGTATCTGTTCCAATTTTTATAGTTTTATTTTTGGTAATTATTTCATTAATTTGAAGAGGTAATTTATGTCTAAATTCTGCAAAAAGATTATGTTCTTTTTCATTTATAGCATACCAAGTATAATCTGATAATGCAGAATGTTCTTCAACTTCCTTTAATACAATATTTGTAATATTCTCAGCATCAATTAAATTAGTTTCAAATTCTAGCCATAATGCATACTTAGATTTATTTGGGATTTGATTATAAAATGGCTTCAATAATATTAATGAATTAGTGTCAAAATATTCTATTAAGCTAGGTTGTTCTTTTGTTTTTATATTTTGAATTTGTAAAAATTCAAACATATCATCTAAATTATCAAAAAAAACAATTATTGCAATTAATGATTCAGGTAATTTTAAAAAATTTAGTCCAATTTCTTGAAATATACCTAGAGTTCCTTCTGACCCAATAAATAGGTCTATCAGATCCATATTTCTTTCTAAAAAATATCCGCTTGCATTTTTTAAATTGGGTCTTTGATAATTTGGAATATTTACTATGAACTTTACATTATTTGTATTAATGATAATTACTGAATCTAAAGCAAAGGTATCCCCTCTTCGTATCTCTATAACTTCCCCATTTGGCAAAATCACTTTAAGATAATTTACAAAATTTCTATATGAACCATATTTATAACTTCTTGAACCTGATGCGTTTGTTGCAACATTTCCACCAATTGTACTCCAATTTTCTGTTGGATTAGGAGGAAAGAAAAAACCTAATTCATTTAACGTATCCTGAAGTACTTTCAGCCTTACACCTGGTTGAACTAATATAATTTGATTATCTAAATCAATTTTTAATATTTTATCTAACCTTTCAATAGATACAACAATTCCTTCAAATGGAACTTTTGAGCCTGTAATACCAGTTCCACCTGCTGAAAATGTCAACTTGGTATTATTATTGTTAGATTCTTTAATTATCTCAACTAGTTCATCTACATTTTCAGGAATTAGTACTTTTTCTGCAATTCCAAGTATATTAGATGCGTCTTTTAGATAATCTTGAATTTCATCTAAATTGTTTTTTATAATCATGATAAATAAAGCTTTATATATATTTTTAATTCTTTTGAATTTTGGGAATTTAAAATCTCAAGAAGGTTTTAAAATAGAATCTAAATTAGGATATAATTTCTTTATAAACAATGGAAATTTTAGTAATTTTAAAGGATTAATAGATTGTGGTACCTATACAAATGGAATTGGTAATGGAATAAATTATGAAATAGGTACAAGTTTTAAATTAAATGATCAAGTTAACATTAGTTTAAACCTAAACTTTATTAAAGCAAACCTTAATTTAAATCATAATAATGTCTTTCTTTCTAGAGATTTGATAAACAACAATGTAATAACTACAACTGCAATTACAAATTTGGATAGTAAAATTGATTTTATCAATATTATCCCCAAATTACGATACAAAATTCCTCAACTATTTATTAAATCAGAATTGTTTTTTAGTTTTGAACCATTCATAATGATTCCACTAAATGGTAGTTTTCAACAATCAGAAACAATAGAATCACCAAGCAACGCAGTTTTTATAGATAATAATGGGTTGAAAACTCAAAGCAGAATAATTACAAGCTCTGATTTCCAAACATTACAGAATGTATATGGGATAGGATTTGGTGAAAGATGTAAATTGGAAAATAGATTATTTTAGTTTGAAATTAGGAATTGATTACAAATTTTCAAAATCTGATAAACCGTTAATACCATTCAATGATGAAAAAGTTAAAACTGTTATTGATACAATTAAATTGATTTCTGAAGTTAAAAAAGATGAACCTAAACCTGAAACTAAGTTTTTAAAAATTAAATCTGCAAAATTTAAAGAGTTAAATTATTTTGAAAACATCAAACCAAAAAGTCATATACCTATTTATAATCTTTTCTTTGAAAAAAAGTCAGACAAAATTTTAGAAACAAATGAAGAACTAAAGTTGTTTTATACTAATAGTCAAATTTTTGGAAATTTAAAAGACTTAGAACAACTAAACTTTATTGAAAATGTAAATTACGAAGTTATTATCTATTTAGATAAAAACGAAAATTATTCAGATGAACTTTTTAAAAAACGTACTTTAGTATTATTAAATATGTTTGAAAAATATAATATTAAATCAAAGAATATTAAGTTTAAAAGTGAAATATTAAATTCTATAGCAGAAGAAATTGAAAATTACGACAAAGTTAATTTAAACTTTATACAAACAAAATATTTTGGTTTAAATGTAATCAAAAAAAATATCAATGGAATTCTAGAAATTGAATTAGAAAAGAATACACAATCTCCAATTTTTATAAACTCTGATTTTGTAAACTACATTGAAACTTCAAATAGAAATAATATTGAAATCCCATTTAATATTAATGATAGAATTGTAAGTAATGAAATTGATTTAAACAATTTTGAATTTCTATTACTATTTGAATTTAATAGTTCAGAACTAAATGATAGAAATATAAGTATATTAAATCAATTTGTTCAATTAGCTAAAAACAAAGAAATTGAAATTATAGGTAGTGCAGATAATATAGGAGATTCTAAGGTAAATGAAGAAATAGCAATTTCAAGAGCTAATGTAGTAGGTAATTATATTAATAATAATTCTACAAATATCAAAACAAATATTAAAACAATTCAAAACAAATACCCTGAAGATTTTCCTCAGGGTAGAATTTTAAATAGGTCAGTCAAGATAAAGATAATTAACTAATTAAATCAGCTTTAAGATTATCCAAATCTGTATCAAAATTATCACTAGCTCTCATTCCACCAGCTTTTTTTACAATGATATCATCGTAATGATCTGAAATCATTGCAACTGTTTTCAATGAAGCTACAAACTCTTGATTATCCATATTAGAGCCAGTTATTGCATGTGAAAATGTAACTGTTCCATCAAACAACAATCCAAAAGCTCCAAAATGAAGTTCTGAGTTTTTTCTTAATAAAAATTTCATCAATTCACTATCAATATTTGCACCTTTTACAACATGTGAAACACATTCAACAATGGTATCTTTATTAGTAAATGGTCTAACTGTAACCATAACTTGAGTTGAACCACTTGTAATTGTAAAAGATGAGTTCCCAAATGAAAGATAATCAGGAAATTCATATTTTAATATATCCTGTATTTTCGCTATAGTTTCATCAATTAACTTTTGGGGATTATCTTCATAGATATCGTCTTCAATATCGAAAACTTCATCATTCATAAACTCCTCCTAAAAAACTTAAATTATTAAAAAATTATTATTCACTTAATTGTTTTGTTTCACTTCCAGGTAATTTACCCATTTGAGCCTTTAATTTTAAAAGTTCATCATCTGATGATGAACTTACACTTAATTTCTTGAATTCATCATCTAAACTAGTTGTCTCACCAGCCAATTGAGAATAAGCAGAGGCTTCTGATTCCAATTTCTCAATTTTTTGTTCCATTTTATCAAACTTTCCAATGGCACTATCCCCTATTCCAGCTAAAGATTGGGATAGTTGTTTTTCTGCTTTCGCAGCCTGAGATCTTGCTATTAGAACTCCTTGTCTTTGTCTAACTTCTTCAAGTTTTGATTTAGTAGTATCTAATTGACCTCTAAGTTTGTTCGCTGTTTCTTTTGCTTGAATAAATATTGGTTCTAAATCTAAAATATTTTTTTCAACAATAGCTTTTCTTTCTAAAGCAGATTTCGCCAAATCATCTCTGTTTGCATTAACAGCTTGCATAGCTCTTGTTTGCCATTCTTCTTTTTCTTTTTTAGCTTTCTCTAATTTTCTATCTAAGCTTTTTTCATTTGCAATTGCTTGAGCTACAGACATTGTAGCAATGTTAACAGCTTCTTCAATTTCTAATACACTTTGTTTAAGCATTTTCTCTGCATCTTCCATATTATCTAAAGCATCATTTACATTTGCTTTAAAAATATCTTGTACTCTTGAAAACATTCCCATTCTAATAACTCCAATAAATTTTAATTTTTACATTTATTTTGGTTGTAATATATCATTTTGTTTTAAATTGTAAAATATAAACTTTAGTTATTTTTAAAATTTAAACAAATATCTTGATATAATCGTATTAAAGTTATAAAACTTTACTAATTTATAAAATTTAAAGGTGATTAATTGAGTTTCGATATAAAATCTATACTTGAACAAGCTAAAAACATGCAAGAAAATATGCAAAACATTAAAAATGAAATTGCAAAAAAATCTGAAACTGGTATTTCAGGTGGAGGAATGGTTACTGTAATTATGACTGGCGAATTCTATTTAAAGAATATTAAAATTTCAGAAGATTTAGCTCAACAAAATGATTTAGAAATGACTAAAGATTTAATTATGGCTGCTGTAAATGATGCTATTAATAAGGTTAAAGAAATGAATTCAAAAGAATATGAAAAAGTAAAAGGTAATTTACCTAATATTCCAGGATTAAATTTAGGGTTTTAAATGAAGTATGCTTCTGAGTCTATCGAAAAGTTAACTGATTTTTTTGCTTCTATGCCTTCAATTGGCAGAAAAACGGCACAAAGACTTACTTTTCACATTTTAAGAAAAGATTTTGAATTTGCTGAAAATTTTGCAAAAGCTATGATTGATTTAAAAAACAATGTTAAATTATGTTCAATTTGTTATAATTATACTGAAATAGAACCGTGTCCAATATGTTCTTCTAATAAGAGAAAAAGAAATATTATTTGTGTGGTTGAAGAACCTACAGATGTTTTAGCTATTGAAAAAACAAATGAATTCTTTGGATTATACCATGTTCTTCACGGTGTTC
>JAPLFM010000238.1:31759-37473 GCA_026390675.1 Candidatus Kapaibacterium sp.
ATAGAAGGTGAAGCAACTACTCAATATATAGCAAAATTTTTAAAAACAATTAATGTAAAAGTTACTAGATTAGCAAGTGGCATTCCAATGGGTTCAACACTTGAATATTCTGATGATGCAACTTTATCAAAGGCTTTAGAATGCAGAGTTTTAATTTAACAATAACTATTTTAATGTCTTTAGTTTTTTGTTCTTGTGACTTGTTTTCAACAAGAACGCCAGCAAATCCAGATACTAGTCAGAATTCATTACAACCTGCCACTTCACAAGAAATTTTAATTCAAAATTTCAAAACAAGTATTGAAATAAAAAATACTGACGGTTATTTGATTTGTTTTGCTGATACAAATAGAAAAACAAAAAATTTCCAATTTGTGGCATCTTCTAATGGACTTTCACTTTTTGCTGGTTTGTTTGATAAATGGACTAACCTTGATGAAAGAAGGTATATTAATAATTTGTTTAGTAATATAAGTCAAGAGATAAAACCTTTAGTTGATTTAAAAACTATTGAAAAATCTGATTTTCCAGATTCATCAATTTATTTAATTAATTACAAACTTAGTATTAATTTAATTGGAAAAAGTATTCCAAGTTATTATAATGGTCAAATGCAATTTACAATTGTAAATAACAATTCTGGTCAATGGTTTATTCAAAGGTGGCTTGATTTAGGAAGTCAATCAAATGACACTCTTCAATCAAATAGTTGGAGCATATTAAAAGGAAAATTTTATAACTAATGACAATTTTAGCAATTGAATCTTCGTGCGATGAAACTTCGGTCGCAATATTACAGAATGAAAAAGTAATTGTAAATTTAATATTTACTCAATATTTGCATAGCAAATTTGGAGGGGTAGTACCAGAACTAGCTTCTAGAGCTCACTTATTAAAAATTTCAGAGTTAACAAATGAAGCTTTATTACAATCTAAATTAAATATAAGTGATATTAATGCAATTGCAGTTACTAACAAACCCGGACTTGCAGGTTCATTAATAGTTGGTTCTAATTTCGCAAAAGGCTTAGGTTTAAGATACAACTTACCAGTAATACCTATAAACCATATTGAAGGGCATATTTATTCTGGTCATATTGACAAAAAAACAAATAAATTCCCATTTATTTCATTAGTTGCAAGTGGTGGTCATACTGCTATTTTTGATGTAATTGATTTTCAAAATTATGAATTGATTGGTACTACAATTGATGATGCAGCAGGTGAAGCTTTTGACAAAATAGCTAAAATGATTGGTTTAGAATATCCGGGTGGACCATTAATAGACAAACACGCTCAGGAAGGCAATCCTAAAGCTTTCAGATTCCCTCGTCCACTTATCCACGAAGATAATTACGATTTTAGTTTTAGTGGCCTTAAAACCTCTGTAAGATACTTTGTAGAAAAAGAATTAAATGGAAATGTACCAGAAGATGTTTTTAATGATTTTTGTGCATCTGTTCAAGATGCAATTACTGATGTTCTAGTTTTAAAAGCTATGAAAGCAGCAAAAAAATTAAACTATGAATTAATTGTTGTTTCTGGTGGAGTTTCTGCAAATAAGGGATTAAGAAATAAGTTTAAAGAATTTGAGAAAAAAGAAAGTATTCAAGTATTGATGCCAGAACTAGATTATTGTATAGATAATGCTGCTATGATTGGTTTTGTTGCTTATAATAAAATTAAAGATTTAAATAATTTGGATATTTATAAAAAATATGATTTTTTAGTAAGTTCAAGTGCAATAAGAAATCATTCAAGACTAAATTTGAAAAAATAATTTTTTACTTTGTATGTATCATCATTTTTTGGAATTTATTAATACCAGTTTTAAGTTCATAAAAATAAGTACCAGATTCTAATTCATCTTTTTTAATTGAAATAGAATAATTACCGGGTTTGTAACTTTTTCCATCATTGAAATATTCTTTAACTAAATTACCAGTACTTGAATATAATTTGAAATCAATAACTCCCCTTTTAATAGTTGAAAATTCAATTATAGTAGCATCAGTCCATGGGTTTGGATAATTTTGATTTAGTAAAGGAACTTTGTTAGTATAAATTATAGTATTTATATTGCATTGCTGATTATTAGTAATAATTGCAAGATTCCTTCTACCAATTAAGTCCAAAAAGAGCAAACTATCACTTGTAAAATTTGTAGCATTGATGTTCATATCACTAGAAACAGAATCAGGAATAGTTAGCAAAAATTTTAATTGGGCAATAATTCCAGCTTTTAAAGTGTCGACATTTTTATAACTTAAGTCAATTTTTCCATGTGAATAATTTAAATTAAAGTTTGAATTTATTGTTTGCTCGCCTGAAATAAATTTTAATGCAGTAGGGTTGTAATTAATATTCACATTAAAACTGAATTTCTGAATCCAGTATGTAACACCTTTATAAGTAGCTGATAAATCTTTTTCAAAATAAATAGGTACTATAATAGTATCTCCTATATTTGCAGTGATTTTATCAATAGCTATAAAATCAGTAGAAACATCTGAAGATATATTTAGTTCTGGTGCATATCCAATTCCAAATATTTGAGTAGAATCTTTTGTATAGCAAGGCTTAATTGTTTCATAAAAGAGACTGTCTTCTAACACACTCTTCTTTTTAGGACAATATCTTAAAGTTAGAGTTGCAGATTCTCCTGGAGCAATTAACACATCTTTTGCAGGAATTGAACTAATTAGAGTAACTCCATTAGGATAAGTTATAAACTCATTAACAGCAATTTTAACTTCACCAGTATTTGTAATAGTAATATCTCTATCAACACAGTCTAAAACTCTTACTGAATCAAAATTAGCAGTATTATCTATTTTAAAATCAGAATTTTGAGTAGTTATAAATATTTTATCATTTTGAGCAATTATTTGATACAAGATTACATCTTTAGTGTCAAAAGTAATTGAATCAACTGTAAATAAAGTACCTACACTTTTTCTTTGTTTAGCTAAAAACTTAGCGATTAAAAACGGTTTTATAGAATCTACTTGGCAGAAATTTTCAACTCTAATTTCAGTACCACCATATTTAGAAACAAAATCAGAAATCTTAGGTGGAATATTAATACAATTTGTTTTCAAATATTCAGAAGTTGCTCCAACGTATTTAAATAATGTAGTATCATAACCAACTCTACATATTATATCAACTGCATTTGCAGGGATTTTCCTGTTCGAATAAATAGGTAAAAACAAAGTGTCACAACTAATTATATTAATAGTATCTAATTGGGTTCCAACAGGATTAAACGCTATTCCTAATCCAAAAGCTGGTGCAAATCCACTACCCGTTACTACAATAGTTGTATCATTTGTAATACAAGGCTTACTATAATGAATTACCATTCTGGAATTATATTGTCTTGGTGCTTTAGGTTTAAAATCAATTTTTATTTTGAAGGTATCATTTCCAATTAATGTAATTGGAAATGGTCTTTTCAAACTATCACTAGCAATGAAAACTAAATCATCAGGTATAAATGTAATTGAATCTATTGTTAGACCATCTCTAGATGGGTTTACATCAATTCCAGGTATTGTAACTCTATTATAAATTGCCTTTGCAGGAAAATTTACCCTTGTTGGAGGGAAATTTGATGTAAGCGGAAATGGTTCTTGGAAAAGCATTTGCTTACCAGTTACAAATCTATCAAAATTCAATGTCCACCCACTTCCACTTGATTTTATGTGAACTTGAGCTGAATGGACAATGCTATCTCTCAAAGCCAAGGATCTAGGACAATAAAAAACCCTTAATGTATCAACAGTAGAAAATGGAATTTTAAAAGGAAAAGTTCCATTTGGAGAATTATCTGATTTCCACTTGAAAAATTCTGGGTAGGCACCCACAATACCTTTCCCATCAATAAAAATACTATCAATTGTAGCATCAATTACAGAAGAATTATTTGCCATTGCTAACTTTCTTTCAAAACAATCGCAAGGTTTGACAAATCCATAAGCTACTATTGTTGTATTAATTTCTAAAGGAACTATTTTACCTTTACCAGAAACTATTCCTTTTACTGAATTTTTACAAGGATTTAAAGAAAAAGCATAAATAAATCCATCATAATCAACAGGATAATTTGGTTTGAAATCTACTGTAATTTGAATTGTATCTCTTGGATAAAATACTCTACCTTTTATGTTTAAAGGGTAAATAATTACAAACCCAGAATCTGAAGCTAATGAATCAATTGTAATAGGTAAAGCTGAAATATTTTCCAAATTTATTATTTTTCTTTTAGAATCACCAACTTCAATAGTTCCATAAGCAGTGTTATCTGATAAAAACATTTTAGGAATGGCTGATGTACCATAAAGTTTTGCTGCCCAATCTTTTAAATCAGCAGTTTTATATTTTAAAAATGCTCTATCTGCCCTATCATTAATTATATCATTAGGGATATAATTAAAAATAAATCTTTGTTTCTCTTGATCTTTGAGAGTAACAGAAAAACTATTAAAAGGAGGATCGACAACGCTGAATTTACCACCCGGATCTGATAATACAAATGTAGATAAAGTTTCTGTAGTACCCGAATTATTTTTGATAAAAAGTGTATCAAGTTGTGAACCGCAAGCTATCACACTTTCGACTCGCATTTCTTCAGGTTCAAAAAGGAAGCGTTCGTAAACTCCTTTCCCTTTGATTGGAATACATTTTGATTCAAAACATTTGACTTCAAAATAACAAACTTCATCTAGATATAATGTATCCGAAATTGGTCTAAATGTAATCGGAAATGAAGATGTTTGATTTGGAACAAGTGTTAAAGATCTTGTCCCTGTTAAAAAGAATGCACTACCACTTTTTAAATAAAATTGAACGTTTATTTGCTCATTACCTAAATTTGTAACATCAACATTTAAAGTCTTTTCTTGTCCAACAACAGTATTGCCAAAATCAACTGATGTGACTTTGAAATCTAATTTTGTATCTATGGCTCTTCCTTTTACATAAATAACTCTTCTAACGGTACAAGAGCCAGACTTAACTAATATTACTACCGAATCTTGGAATGTTCCTGCAACTGTTGGTGCAAAACGGATATATCTTTCTCGATAACTTGTTTTAACATCTAAATTAAATGGCAATTTAGTAGATGAACTTTCAAAATATTTTGGCAGTAGGAACCCAGTTACTTGAATTTGAGAACTTGATAAATTTTCCCAAACATAAAGTTGAGCCTGAGCAAAATATCCAACGCAAATTGTACCAAAATCCATAGAATCTGCTTTTTTGTTTTTTTGTCCAAATTTATCTAATCTTAAAACTTGTTCTATTGATCCTTTAACTGGAATTTTACCACCTCCAGGGCAATTATCATTTGAAACAATATTAAGTGTATCAAAATAAGTTACACTGGAATCACCTGCATTGAATCGTACTTTTATATCTATACATTGACCTGGTAGGATAGTTATTGGAAAATTTATTGGATTAATAACTTCAAAAAACTTTGGTTTCCCAAATTTAAAACCAGTTATAATTTTATCTAAATTCGTTCCAGTCCTATTAGTATTATTACAAATCTGAAATGTTTTTTCTTTGTATGGTTCTTCTTGACATTGAACTTTCACAATTCCCATATCCAAAGAATCAACACTACTTCTCAAGTCAGTTTCTCTTGTTATATCAATTTTCTTAAGAAAT
Organism: Candidatus Kapaibacterium sp.; assembly: GCA_026390675.1. Classification (GTDB taxonomy): domain Bacteria; phylum Bacteroidota; class Ignavibacteria; order Kapaibacteriales; family UBA2268; genus JAPLFM01. The sequence continues at coordinate 37,439 of JAPLFM010000238.1, forward strand.
ACAGTTGTTCCACATCTATTATTTCTATCAATATA
>JAPLFM010000191.1:0-1116 GCA_026390675.1 Candidatus Kapaibacterium sp.
ACCTCCATTTCCAGACCAACACATTATTTGGTCCATCATATTTTAATACATCGATTATTGCCATATATTTATTTGTTAGTTGTTAATTTTTGACCAAGTTAATTTTCGATCTTTCTTAAATTTGTTTAAACTAGAATAGTTTATTTTTAAATAATTATAAACACCTTTATTACCTATAACTAATTGTGACTTTGATGGACTTTCAGGATTTCTTAATATCAATTTTCTTAATCCAGTATTAGCTATTAAATCTTTCATAGGTATAATAATTAAATTTTCAATTTCAAAATTTGGTTTAAAAATTAAAACTATTAAATAATCAAACTTATTATATCTTACATAAGGATAACTTGAAAAATATTTTGAACCTTCCTCATTTTTTTCATCATGTCTAACTATGTATTTGATTTGGTATGTTAATCCATAATTATCTATTGCATCAAAATGTTTATTACCTAATGGCATTAACTTTAATCCTAACTTGATTGCAACATACGCCTCACTAAAATCGGCTTGTAAATGTAAGCTTCTTATAAAATTTATTTTTTTAAGAGAATCTTTTAAGGGTTTAAAATTTTGAAATATTTTTAAAGCCTCTTTCAAATCTTTTGTTCTAGGTTGGTCAACTGTTTTTACTTTTTCTAACAATTCTTCTCTAGTCATATCACCACCTCCTAAAAATTAATTAATAAAATACTTCATCTTCAATTTTAGGCACAAAAAAAGGGCATTTTCACAATTTGCCCTAAGTTGAGGTACTCGTACAACCTACATGAAGTGCAAATAGGAAAACGCCCCGATTACTCGGAGCGTGTCCAGACTTGCGTTCTTCATGTTTTGAAAGTTACGAGTTTTCAACTTAGAACGTAAGAAAGACAACGCTTTCTATATTATTTTGAAATTTATGTTATGCTCTTTTTATTTGCCTTTTTTGTTTTTAAAAATTGTTTGTTTTGTTTTTTGTAAATTAATCAATATTTAGATGAATTTATAGTATTTTTTTATTTTAAGACGCATAATCATGCGTCTCTACGAATACGGAAATGCAGGAACCACTTCCGTCTTGCACGCAAGACACCTTCGCCAGCGAAGGACAAAGACTAATGCTGGATTTCT
>JAPLFM010000191.1:1172-5378 GCA_026390675.1 Candidatus Kapaibacterium sp.
CTGGATTCCTGAACAAGTCAGGAATGACAAGAAAGAAAACTGGATACATGCCTTAGCTTCGCTTCACTTCGTATTCGCAGGTATGACAAAGACGAAATATAGTCTGAAATTAATTCAGACTGACAAGAGATATAAGAAAACTACCCGAATATAGAAATTTTTGAATTGAATAAAACAATCTATATAGAAAAACCACCATTAATCATTCCAAAATGGAGACAATCTGAATGATAATTTTGGTTAAAGTTATACAGAATTGTTAAAAAAGTATAGTTGTAAATTAATTTTGTTAATAAAATTATTAATTAAGTAGTAATACTTAATAATTTGAACTTGTTATTTCAGTAATTTTGAATTATTTTGTAATTAATAAATGAACAAAAACAGGCTTTCTTAAATGAAAATTAAAATTTTATATGTTATAGTGTTATTTTTCAGTTTTTTTGGTTATTCAAAATCTCAAGAAGATGCTTTACAAACTTCAAAATCATCTAAAAATAGTGCAAAGTATATTGATATACCAGCAGAATTAAAGCAAAGGACTACTAAATTTTTTAATCAGCTTTTAGATGATAAAGTTAATCAAGCTTTTGAAGAAATGATGCTTAACAGCCCAATAAATAAAAAGACTGAAGAAATGAAGTCTTTAATTAAACAAACAAAAAGAGCATTTGAATTGTATGGGAAGTTACTTAGTTATGAGCCAGTGAGTAATGAAGTAATAACAGGTTCTTTTATGAGAGTACGTTATTTAGGTCTTCACTCTCGATACCCAATGAGATGGGTATTTACATTTTACAAATCACCTGACCAAGGTTGGATAATTACAAATGTTAAATTTGATGATTTAAGTGATTTCTTATTTATTGATGAGTAACCTTTAAAAGTAAATAAAATTTATCAAAACTTATCTTTAGCTTTAAAAAGATAAGTTTTTTTATGATTTATTGCTAATTTTAAAATCAATAAGTCTTTTATCAATATTTACTTTAGCGATTTTAATTCTAATTTTCGAACCAAGCTTGTAAACTTTTTTACTTCTTTTACCTAAAAGAGACAAATTTTGCTCATCAAAAACATAGTAATCGTCATTCATATCTTTTATATGAAGAAGTCCTTCTGAATAAATATCGCTTAGAAGTACAAATAATCCATAACTTTGAACTCCAGAAACAATTCCATCATATTCTTGACCAACCAAACCTTTGCACATTATAGCTTGAGTAAGTTTGATTGAAGCTCTTTCCGCCTCTTGAGCGAGTTTTTCCATACTAGAAGTTGATCTGCCAACACTAGAGCAAAATGCTCTTAAATATTCAATTCTATCTTGTTTCAAATTACCAGCTTCATACTCCATAATTAATCTATGAACTACTAAATCTGCATACCTTCTTATGGGAGAAGTAAAGTGAGTATAATCTGAAAAACCCAAACCAAAATGACCAAAATTAACTTGAGAATAAATTGCTTTAGGAAGAGATCTAATTAGTACTTTACTTACAATGTCTTCTTCAGGAGTACCTTTAAACTCGTGTAATAAATCATTAATTTCTTTTGAACTTAAATCTTTCTTCTTATAAATCTTTGAAACTAAATTACCAATGAATTTAACTGCCTCAGATAAAGTATTAGATTCTGGTCTATCATGTATTCGATATAGGTATGGTAATAAACTTGCTGATTTATTAGCTTTTGACATTACTTTAATATGCTGCGCAACAAGTTTGTTAGCAAGTAACATAAACTCTTCTACAAGTTCAGTTGCATCAGTTGCTTTTTTAAGTTTTACATCTACAGGATTTTTATTTTCATCTAAAATAAATTTAACTTCAGTAGTCTCAAATTCAATTCCACCTTCTTTAAATCTATTTTTTCTTAAAGTTTTAGCAAGGTTATTTAATTTTTGTAAAAGTTCAAGATTATCACCTTCTTCATTATTTAAAATATCTAAAACTTCATCATAGTTGTATCTTCTTTTGCTATTAATAATAGTTTTTTTGATTTTGTAATCTTTAATTGCACCTCTAATACCAATCTCAACTATTACAGAAAAAGCTAATCTATCTACATTAGGCTTTAGTGAACAAATATTATTAGAAAGCTGCTCTGGTAACATTGGTATAACTCTATCTACAAGATATACACTATTACCTCTAAATCGAGCTTCAATATCCAAAGCACTATTTTCAGTAACATAATGGCTCACATCGGCAATATGAATACCTACTTCATAATTGCCATTATCAAGTATTTTTAAAGATAAAGCATCATCAAAATCCTTAGCATCAATTGGGTCAATAGTAATTATTAAATCTTTTCTAAGGTCTAATCTTTTACTAATTTCTGACTTCAAAACTTTTTCTGGAATTGAATGAGCCTCCTCATTAACTTCATCAGGGAAATTAGCTGGTAAATCAAATTCTTCAATAATGGAATCATACTCAGTATTGGGGTTGCCAGATTGACCTAAAATCTGTATAACTTCAACTTGTGGACTTTTGTGTGGGTCTTTCCAATTTAAAAACTTTACTGTAACTTTGTCACCAGACTTTGCACCATTAAGATGTTTTTCAGGAATAAGAAAATCTACATAAATGTGATGGTCATCAGGAATAAGATAGGCTAAATTTCCATCAATATCAACTTTGCCAGCAAATAGAGAATGATTACGTTCCATTACTTCAACAACTTCACCTTGATGCCTGTCTCCTTTTTTAAAACTTAATAGCCTAACTGAAACAGTATCTCCATTTAAAGCGGTATTGAAATTTTTTCTCTTAATGATTATATTTGGGAATTTGGGATTGTCAGTATGAATACTTCCCCTTTCCTGTTTTATAGTTATCTTAGCTTCAATCAAATTAGTTACATGCTCTAACTTAAGCATATATCTTCTACGTGCAGATTTAGTAATTAATTTATTTTTAATTAATTCTGATATAGCACTTTTTAAAACTTCATATTCTTCTGAATCAGATTTAATTTTGACTCCTTTAGAAATCTCATTAATCATTAGTGCTTCATTTGAATTGGATAGAAGAGCCAAAACCTCTTCAGCTAGTTTCTCTTTTAGTGTCATCATAATTATTAAGAATAAATACTAACAGTATTTGTTTTAGATAAAGATACGCTTAATGCAGTATTTGCTGAACTTAAATAATTCTCAATTGTTTCTTTTCTATTAATTTCCACAATACCAAAACAAGCAGTCATATTAAACTTTCTATTATCAATTTCAACTAAAGTAATTGCAATTTGGTTTCTTAACTTTTCTGCCCAAAGCTTGGCTTTATTTAATTCAAAGCCAATTAGCAATACACCCAACCTAGTATTATCAATTTGTCCAACAATATCGTAGGTTTTAACATTGCCATTTATAAGTTTAATTAATGTTAGCATCACTTTATTTAACCTTTCTTGAAATTCAATTGGATCGAATGAACTATATTTATCTATTTCAATTAAGCATAAACAAGAAGTAGTATCAAATTCACAACTTCTATCTATTTCTTCATTTGTTCTATGATAAAAAGCTGGGAAGTTCATAACCTGTGTAATTGGATCAATAAGAGTGCTGTCTTGTAATAAATTCAAAAGATGTATTTTCTCAATGACGTTACCAGCATTTTCAACAATAGTTTCTAACATTTTTAGTTCAACTTCTGAAACATTTGAACTTTTCTTACCTTCAAGAAATAATGCTCCAAAAGTAGAAGTTGAAGATTTAAGAGGAATTGAAATAAAAAATCCACCCTTCATTTCATTTTCATCAGTATGAACTCTTACTTTACTATCTTGAATATTAACTATCATCTTACTTTCAGATTTTAATATTGTTTCACCTATGATAGAACTTTCAAGTAAAACTGCTTTACCAAGTAAAACTTCATTTTCGTCTTCAGTAGAAGAAAGCATATTTATATGCCAACCTTCATTATTTTCATCATAAGCTATTATACCTAAAGTATTACATTCCACAATTCTAGAAACAGTTTCAATTAAAGCAGAATTTATATCATAATAACTTAAGTTTGCATTTGCTGAAATGTTATTAAACAAGTTAATTGCTTTAAAAGCTTTAGAATCTTGAATCAAATCGTATCTCTCTGTATAGCTTTTTAGTAACCCAGAGATTATTTTTGTAAAATGCCCCATAAATCCAACCATAATAGCATCATAAGCATCAGGGTCAGAAGAATCTGCACA
>JAPLFM010000309.1 GCA_026390675.1 Candidatus Kapaibacterium sp.
ATTTAATACTATAAAATATAAGTACTAATACCTATAATTTACAATATCATTAATTGAATATGACTAGCAATAGACAAATAGTAAAAAACTATGCCAAACTTATTGATGTTTTTAAGTCGTTTATTTTATTTGACTTAGTGGAATTAAAGAAATGAATTTTGAAGTGGATTTTACTTTAATTTAAATTATCGAAATTTTGCTAATTTAATTAAAAATTTTATATTGTATTGAGGTTTATGGATTTAGGGATTTTGTAAAAAAAAAGATGTCAGACACTTTTGAAGTATCAGACATCTAAAAATAAAACTAATTTTTAAAATCTTTTGAATAACTATGGAGCTTTATACTTAAAATTATTCCCAAATCACTTGCAATTCTTTAATTTGAGAAATTAATGAATCGTTAGTAATTATAGGTATATCTAGCCAAATAGCAGTCGCAATTAACATTCTATCATGAAGTTCATAAAAGTCAATAGTAGTAGTCCTTAATATTTCAACATTTAAATCTATAATTTGATATTTTGATGAATTTTTAATTAAAGAAATTGTACCCTCAAAATCAATATCAATTCTTTTTTTCTCGGATAAATACATTATTTCCATTAATGAAATGACAGAAATTACGAATTTGTCATCAGAATTCTCGAAATTTTCAAAAATGTTTTTTGCATTTTTACCTATTTTCCCTTTACCAGAAAAATATCTAATAATAGCTACTGTATCTAATAAAAATGTCATAATTCAATTTTGTCTAAATTTGAAGTTAAACCATTTCTTAAGTCTCTTATTTCTTCTTCTAAATTAATTGATTCAAAATCTTTATCTGACCAAATACCTGCTAAGCTAATTTGCTTTGTCTTTTGAGGTATTAAATTATTTATTTCTACAAAAGAAATCAATTTCTCAATTTCATTTGAAGTAATATTAAATATTAAATTACTCAATTCTACTTGTTTTAATTGTAAAGTATTCATAAAAGTTCCATTTTTTTATTATGACAATTTAATTTCAAATTTATTTTATATATCATAAAGAGCAAAAAGATGTCCTACACCTCTAAGGTGTCAGACATCTAAAGTAGTTACTAATTCTTCAAAATCTTTTGTATTACAATCGAGCCATCTGAGCTTTTAATTTCGAGTAAATACATACCCTGAGTGATGCCTTCAAGATTTAACTTTTGACTGAAAGACTGATTCTCAAGATACAAATCTGTAATTAAATTTTTTATAATCTTTCCTGAAATATCTTTTAGATTTATACTAACTTTTGCTTTCTTATCAAGCTTGAATTCAAGATTAATTTCATTCTGAACTGGGTTAGGGTAAGCATTTACAGATTTAATATTATTATCATTATTGCAAATATTAAAGAAACCAACTTTTGTTTCTTTACAAAGCTCATCTTGGCTTGCCAAGCCACTTTCCACTTTTGCAATTATATTTAATTCAGCTTCGATTTCACTTCTATATCTATCTGGCAAAGCTCCAACAAACTCTGGAGTAGGAACTAACCAAACAATTACTTCACTATATTTATTTCCTTCTACTTTTTTAGTAGAGTCTCCTAAAATAATTTTTACAGGAAGAAGTTTGTTTACTAAGGATGTTTCTTTATTTGTTTTTAAATCTATAAAAGTGCTTTTTCTTAAGTTTTCTAAATTGACTTTACTTGTAAGTTTCATAAGTTCATTTACAAATATCCTATCGTTTTCTGAAGTTAATTTAGAGCTTTTTGAAGAGCATCCAGCTCCAGCATTAATATATTTGTTATCTTCATATTCAAAATTGAATGTATTGACAATTATGGGAGCTATTCTATCGAAATCTGCACTCCAGCTTATTATACTATCTTTTCCTAGTGAAGCATTAAATTTAAAGAATGTAGGTGTTTTAACATATATTTTATTTAAGTCAGTTTCTATTCCCATAGACTTTAAATAATCTTTCATTTTAGGTTGATTAACAAAATCTATTTCAGTTTCATATAAAAGTTTAATACTATCTTTTTCAAGAGTTATTCCTATTTTAGATAGTTCTACTTTATTAAGTTCTAACATCTTAATTGTTTTTACTTTATTGTCTACTACTAATATTTTTTTGTTTGTATTTCTTCCAAACTGATTTTATTTAATAGTAATTTATTTATGCAAGGAATATTACTTTTAATAACTGAATAATATCTTTTTGGTAAAAGACTTAATAACTCTCTTGTTGGAACAAAGAAAAGTGCTGTAACATTTTTTGTATCAGCTGAATCCAGTTTGAAAAATATTGGAATCAATTGTGATGTATAGTTTAGTTCGTATTTATTAATTTTAATTGAATCATAATTATTAAAATCTCTAAATCTTAATTTATTTTTTAAACTAAATTGGTAAAATTCTCTAAATACATCTCCTGATCCTTCTTCATTAATCGGACTTCCACCACAATTATAACCATTTGATGTTTCACCACCATTTCCATTTATACTTTCGGCATAATATGTTATTGGAAGAATTTTACTCCCATTAAAAATATCCCAATTTTTATCCTTTATTATTTCACTTGTCTTCATACCACTTGCAGTTATTTCAGCTTTAATTTTGTAATAAGCATTTTGTAAGGTTGTATCATACCCTGCTTTATATAGTTCTTCCCTAAGTTTTTTAGTTTTTAAATTGAACTTCGATTGCATATTAAACGAATACCCACTCCCAACTCTATTTATTCCAAGTTTACTAAGTTCTTCATCTGTAAGTTTTAAAATTGGTAAAGTTATTATTGAGTCATTATCATTTTTATCAATAACGTTTGTTACAGTTTGTTTTGTCTCAGTTTGATTCGTATTTTCTATTTTATTTGAATTAGTAAATTTATTTACTATTGCAACATCATTCGATTTTTTATCTTGTGATGTTGTTTCTATTTTATTAGTATTCAAAAAAGTTGCAAAAGATATTGCGAGAACTGCTGATGATATTATAGTCATTTTGTATTTCCTTAAAAAGTGGATAAAATCATTATTATAATTATCTGCTTTTGGCAGATTGATTTTTTCTACTTTTCCCAAGACTATCCGGATTTCATCATTAGGAATAATAGCTTTGTTTATTTTTAAATTCTTTGCTTTGTCGAGATATGTATTCAAATTTTTCATATTGAAGCCCTAATATAGTTTAGGTTTTCTACTTTTGTGCGTTTTTCTTCTTCAATTTTAAGCTTAATTTTTAATGCTTTTTTAGCTCTAAATATTCTTATTTTAATATTAGCAACTGTTGTGTCTTGAATTTTAGCAATTTCTTTATGAGCAAATCCCATGATTTCAGCTAATATAATTGTTTCTCTTTGGTTTTCTTCAAGTTCATCAATTGCTTTATACAAGATTTGAATATCCATTTTATCTTCTTGAGAAATATCATCTGAAATTAGTTCATCAATAAATTCAGTAGATGAATAATCAATGCGTTTCTTTTTATATTTTTCTTGATAGAAAAGCCTTCGCGAAATAGTAAAGAGATAACTCAAAAGTGCCACTTTGTTTTCTATTTGTTCAAAATTCTGATAAGCAATCAATATAGTTTCGGAGATAATATCTTTTGCATCATTTCTATTGCGAGTTAGGTTAAGCACATACCTTTCCAATTGCTCTTTAATAGCATCATAATGAAATAAGAAATCCTCTTGCTTATTATCAAACATTGATAAATCATTAAATATTAGAATTTTGACTTTACAAGAAAACAAAACTAATATTCAATTTCGCTTTCGAGTAGTAAGTGAATTTAAGAAGAAAAAGGTTACAAAGAAAGTGAAAACAAATGAAAGAAATTAGATTTTTCTTAATTCAGTTATATTATTCCAAAATATTTAGTTATTTTTGGGAAATTATTAAGAACTAGTGAACCAAAATGTCAGTCAATTATATTTATAATACTAATGGTCAACCAGAATATGCTGTTATACCAATTCAAGAATGGGAATCTGTTAAAAAGTTAATAAAAGAAAGTACAGCTTTAAAATCTAATTCAAATGAATTTAAACCATCAGATTACAAAGGCATCCTTTCAAATTTGAATTTAGATTTAGATAGCGAAATAACTGAAATGAGGAATCAATGGACAAGAAATATCTAATAGATACCAACATATTGATTTATTATTTTGATAATAAAATTAAAAATTTTGGTTCTTCTCTATTTTGAGTGGGTAATTTAAAAATATTTCTTAAATTGCATTTATGGAAAGCAAAGAAATATTTTCGATGGCATTAAACATATCATTACCTTGGTATGTAGAAAATGTATTGATGAACTTAGATTCA
>JAPLFM010000201.1 GCA_026390675.1 Candidatus Kapaibacterium sp.
AAATCCAACAGAAGCTGTCATTTTCCTAACTTGTCTGTTTTTACCTTCAATTAATTCTAAGCTAATCCAACTTGTAGGTTTGTTTTTTCTATATCTAATTGGTGGGATTCTAGGTCCTAGCCAACTTGGCTCCTCTATTAAACAAGCTTTTGCAGGTAAAGTTAAGTATTTTTTTGATTTTAATGAGATCTCGACACCCTTTTGCAAATTAGCAAGTGCAGAAGATTCTATTACTCCTTCTAATTGAACATAATATATCCTTTTATGTTTATAAATAGGATCAATTAATAACTTGTTTAATTTAGTATCGTTTGATAAAATGATTAAACCTTCACTATCTAAATCTAATCTTCCAATAGAATAAACATCACTATTTAGTGTTGGTAGTATTTTTTTGAGCCCTAGATTGTTTCCTTCATCACTAAATTGTGATAAATAGTTAAAAGGTTTGTAAAATATATAGTATTTTAATGTCAATTTTATTAATTTGTGTTTTTACTTTGTGAAAAAAAATAATTTATGAAATTTGTTTCTAATATTTACATATTATTTTTAGTTTTGGCATTTATATTGTTGGGATGTGACTCAGGAGACAATAGAAAAATTGAAACACTTGAAAAAGAATTTACTAAAGATTCGAATGTAAACACTAATACTAAGTCTAAGAGAAAAATTTTTGAGACCAAAGATATTTTAGTTGGTACATGGCTCAAACCTATAGATGGTCAGAAAGGAGATGAAGGAATGAATTTCCAAAAAGATTACAAATTTAGTTTTGTTAATAATTATATCTTAATTGGTGATACTTGGGATTTGATACAAGATACAGTTATTATATGGTCACATAACGATATGTATCCAGACCCAGAATCTGTTAAATATTTTATTTCTGAATTAAATGATTCAGTTTTGGTTTTATCATCAATCGATAGTATTAAAAAGCATAGAGAAATCTATAGGAAGCAAAGGTGATTTAAGATGTCAACAATTCCCAAGAAAGATAATAAAACAGATGTATTGCCATTTGTTTTAATGGATACAAAAGACCAATTACTAAATGCTCTAGAGATTGTTGTACGTAATGTTGTTCCTAATGCTTCAATATCAAAAGCTTATAGTGGTAACGAAGGTATTAGATTAATTAAAAGATTGGGATCTAAAGCGATTGTTATGTGCGATTATGAAATCCCTGATTTTAAAGGAATAGGGCTTTTAGACAGATTAAGATTAGAAAATGAAACAAGTAAAAATTATGTAGTGCTTTTATTGGAAAAAGGTCAACGTGAAGAGGCAATGAAAGCTTTGAAGCACGGTGTAGATGACATCTTATATAAACCTTTTTCAAAAGAGGAATTAATTACTTGTGTTAAATCTGCTTCAAGAATTGTTAATTTAGAAAATCACACTTTTGAAAAAAATGCAGAAGTTGAAGTTTTAAAAGAAATTTTTTTAAATCAAATAAATGAAATCTCCTTAGGCTATAATGACCTTTTAAATGATTTAATGCCTAGAAAAATTGAACGATTGGATTTTGTAGAGCATGCGACTCTTTGGATTGCTGACAAATTAAATTGTTTTAGCTCGGATGAATTAAGTACATTAAGAAAAGCTTGTAGATTGCTTTATATTGGTCATATTGGACTTCCTCAAAATTTAATAAATTCTGCAATTACTAAAAATGGTTTTTTAGCAAGTGAGAAAATGGCACCTGTTGCTACTTTCCCGGAAAAGCTTTTCAAATCAATTCCTACTATGCAAAAGGTAGCGAATGTATTAACATATATTTATGAAAATATAGACGGAAGTGGCTTTCCTAAAAATATTCAATCTATTGAAATACCAAGAAGTTCTAGAATATTAAGAGTTATAAAAGATTATGAATACTTCACAATTGATTTAAATCAAAATCAAACCAAAGCTATTGATAGTTTGATGGAGTTTTCGAAAAGACTTTATGATTGCGATATTATTGCTTACTTAGATCAATATTTTGCTACTAATGATTCTACTTCCAAATTAAGAGAAAGGAAAATTGAGTTTGGTGATTTGAGAGATGGTATGATGTTTTCTAGAAATATTATTACAGTATCTGGATTACTATTAGTTCCCAAAATGACAACCTTAACCATTGATCTTATTTTAAAAATAAGAGATATAACAAAAGCTGATGCAGTTATTGGTGATTTTTATGTTTTTGTTCCAAAAGATGAAGATCTCCCAATATTTCCAAAAGAAACAAAACAAAATACAACAGAAGTTCCAGTTCCAGTTGAAGAAGTCAAAACTCAGACGAGTTAATTTTAACAAACTCAAAAATAATATTAGTAGTTTTTAATTGTTTTATCAAACTAATATCTACATAAAAGGATTATAATGGAATCTGTCCCATTTATTTTAATTGATGACGAATCTCAAGTGTTAGATGCATTAGAAATAGTGATCCGTAAAGTAATTCCTAATGCAATAATTGCAAAAGCTAGTGATGGTATAGATGGATTAAAATTAATTAAACGAATTGGCACAAAATCAATTATAATTTGTGATATTGATATCCCAGGTTTTAAAGGCTTGGAACTGCTGGATAGAATTAGGTTAGAAAAAGAAACTAGCAAAGATTATTTTGTTTTATCTATAGAACAAAATCAGAAAGAATTAGGTATAAAAGCTTTGCAACATGGAGTAGATGATATTCTTCATAAACCACTTTCTATGGAGGAAATTGTATCATGTATTAAAACTGCAATTAGAATTGTCAGCTTAGAAAGCAACTCAAATTCTGATACTACTGAAGTTGAAAACTTAAGAAAGATATATATTGAGGAACTTTTTGAACTTGCAAAAGGATTTAATTATCCATTAATTGAATCAATGCCGAGGAAAATAGAAAGATTAAACTTTGTAATTGAAGCTTCTGCTTGGATAGCTGAAAAATTAAATTGTTTTGAATCAGATGAGCTAGAGATATTGCAAAAAGCCTCTCATTTGATTTATATTGGGAATCTTGGTTTACCACAAAACTCAATAAATTCTGCAATAATGAAAGATGGATTTGTTTCAGACCCAAAAATGTTTGCTGTTTCGAGTTTTCCAGAAAACTTATTTAAAACTGTACCTACTTTACATCAAGTTTCATATATATTAACTAGCATTTATGAGAATGTAGATGGGACAGGATTCCCACAAAAATTGATTGCTTCAAAAATTCCGAGAGCATCAAGAATATTAAGAGTTAACAAAGATTACGAACATTATACAATAGATTTGAATGAAAATCAAAATAAAGCTATTGAACACTTATTAGAGTATTCTAAAAGATTCTATGATATGGATATAATAGCATATTTAGATCAGTATTTGGCTACTCATGATGCAAGTTCTAAATTGAAAGAATATAAAATGAGTTTTTCAACCTTAAGAGAAGGTATGATGATTTCAAGAAATATTATTACAAAAAACGGCTTACTTTTACTTCCTAAAATGACAACATTAACAGTCGATACAATATTAAAAATCAGAGATATTACTAAATCTGATTCTATAATAGGTGACTTTTATATTTTTGAGCCTAAGAAAAAATAATGGTTTGGATAATTTACCAAATACCTACTTCAATGCTTTCTAGCCAATTTAAGAATTTATCTACATCATTGCCTTTAAAAATCGAACCATGTTGTGGGCATATCATATCAGGCTTTAATAATCTTACTCTATTTACCCATGCATGCAAAGCAGTTTTAGACGGCATCCATCGTTTGTGAAATCCTTCCATATATTGAATATGTTTTTCAAAATCTTCAACAATTAATGAATAATCAGAATCTGGAACTAATGCAGCTCCTACATCTCCAGAAAAAAGGATATTTGCTGTATGGTCATATAGGCTAAAATTCCCTGAAGAATGGCAGTAATGTGCAGGTACAAATGTTAATTTTGAAGTACCTAAATAAATATCTTTACCTTCATCAGGTAATGTTGAGAATGAGAAATCAGTACCCATGCTAAAATGCGATATAAAGCCAGCCCAAAGCCAAGAACAATACACTTCCATAGTTTCGTTCATATTTACCCATAAAGCAAGTGAAGAAGCTATATCGGGGTCCTGATGGCTAACCAGCATTTTCTCAATATTTTCAGGTAAAATATATTTAGAAGTTTCTACTAAAACAGAAGCAAAGATTTCAATTCCACCTGGGTCAAGAATCATTCCCTTGGTATCACTATCAATTATTAAATACTCATTTGTATCAATTACATTTTGGTTTTTATCTGGATCTCTACCAATAGCTATCCATTTATGTTTACCATTGTCAAAAATTATTTCGGACTTCATTTTATAGTTCCTTTTTTTGTTCGATTAAAATATCTGAAGCTAGATTCTCAAAATTATCTAATATATCTAGACAATTTTTCATTTCAATTATTAAATCATTAATATCTTCACTTACAGAATTAAAAAGCTTTGATGATGCACCTAATGATGCTGCTTCAATTAACATATTAACTCTAATATATTTTGTTGTATCCATTAATTGAATTAACCTTTCTAATGAAGTCTTAAACTGAAAAAGATTAGATCTAATTGAAAAGTACTTTTCATTTCTTTTTATATTCAAAATTTCATTAAGTAAACCAATTTTATTAATTAAATGCTCTTTATTTTCACTATAATATTTTTTAGAATTAACTAGTGAAATTATTTTGTCATATTTTACTTTAATAACCTCAAGCACTATTCCCTGAGCTGAAAATTTAGCTAATTTAGTACAAGCATTTTCTGTATCCTTAGTCATAACTGCAAATTTAGAAGAAATCTCTGCTAAAAAAGTTGAAAGTTGCTTTAAAGTAGCTTGATTATCATTTGCTGCAAGAGTAGCACCATTAAAAGCAATCAATCTTAATTTCTGACTTTGCTGATCCAAACTCACAACATTAAACTGAATCTTAGCACCTAATCTACTTAAATTTATTGAACTTTCTAAATTTGACACTTAATTACCTTGTAATTGAAGAGATTTTTTAATATTAACAAATCTAAGGAATTTTTGGCTTAAAAACTATGACTTTTATCATAACTAATTTAATAGTTTTTGATATTTTTTTACAAAACTCAAATCTATTTTCAAATTTTATTCAAGTATGAATATGTTGTAACTTTTTTTTAAACGATTTAATTTAAAAAAAATAAGCTACTCTTAAAAAGAATAGCTTATAAATAAATATTACAACAGAAAATTAATTTAAGAACAAGTCTAAACCATTGTAAAGTACTTCAGATGCTTTATCAAATCCTCTTTGGAATTCTTCAGCATTTGCATATTTGTCTTTAATGCTTAAACCATAGTTAATATGAGCTGCTTCTTCCATGTGTTCATCAAAATATACCAATTCAACATCGTTATATCCATAGTGTTTCAATAAACCTTCTTTTTTAGTAAAAGCAACTTCTGGTTGTTGCATTTCAAAAGCTTGAACGGCACCTAAAAGTTCAGAAGGAGTCATATTAGCAAAAGTAGATAAAATCTCTTCCATTTTAGGAAAAGATTCAGTTTGTGGTAATTTGTCTAACCAAATTTGCCATTGACCAATATGTCTAGTTTCATCTTCAACTATTCTTTTCGAATCTGAATCCGTCAAGTTAAATCCTTTATTTATTCTATCCCAATAAACTGGCATAAGTTCAATAAATTCATTATAAGATCTATGATATTTAGAAAGTTGTTCAAAAGTTACTTCTCCCATAGTCCATGCTTGATAAAATGGGTGATCAAGTAATTTGTATTTTAATTCCATTATTTTCCTCAATACTTTTTTAAAAATTAAAAATTCTATTTTTACAATTTACGATATTTTTTTAAAAACCAAACTATGAAATATTATTTTTAGGGATAGAAAAATAAAAAGTAGATCCTAAATGTATTTGGCTTTCTACCCAAATCTTCCCTTTATTAATTTCTATAAAATCTTTACAAATTACTAAACCAAGCCCAGTTCCCTTTTCCTCGTGTGTACCTAAAGATGTGTGATTTGAATCAATTCTAAACAATTTGTCAATTATTTCTTGACTCATACCCATACCACTATCTTTTATACTAATTATATAAAACTTTTCTTCTTCTTTATAATCTATTATTATTTTACCTGACTGATAAGTAAACTTGATTGCATTTGATATCAAATTCCTTGCAACTGTTTGAATCATTCCAACATCAAAAAAAGCAACCAACTCTTTATCAAGATTGTTAACCAATTCAATTGATTTTTCTTTTGAATTTAAAGACAATAAATTTACACAATCATTTATTACATAAGTTAAATCAAAATTATCTGGATGATAAGCTGTTTTACCCGACTGAATCCTAGACCATAACAACAAATTTTCTAATAAATTATAAATAGAATTAGAAGACTTACTCATTTGATTTAATGTTAAAATCATTTCTTCTTTTTCAAAAACTTCAAAAGATTTGATCATTAAATCTATAATGTTTCTTAGTGATGAAATAGGAGATTTTAAATCATGTGCAATAATTGTAAAGAATTTATCTTTTGCTATATTGAGTTCATTAAGCTCAAATTCAGATTCCACTAACTTAATTGCTGTTTTACGTTTATCGTTGTACAATAAAACAAAAGCAATTGCTACAAGACTTAAAATTATTAGAATTACAAAAAGATAGATTGTAGTTTTAGTTTGAAGTTCTTCTTGAATTTTATAAATTTTGAGTTCTTGGTTTTTTCTATCTAAATCTAATTTAAATTTTACACCAGCAGTTTTAATAGCTATATTGCTATTAAAAATTTTGTCTCCAATTTCATTATACAATTTGTAATAGTATAATGCTTGCTTATTATCATTTAGTTTTTCATAAATCTCAGAAAACAACAGATAAAAATCCTTTTGATTATTTAAAAGATTTTCCTTTTTAGATAGATACAATCCATAATTTGCTGCTTCTAAAGCCAAATGATACTTGCCTTGGGCATAATATATCTTACTTATAGAATGTTCTACCTCAGTTAAGTCTTTTGAATAACCTAAACTTTTAAGAAGCTTTCTTGCAACCAAATGTATTTCTAATGCTTTGTCATAAAAGCCAAAAGTAAAATAACATACACCTAATTGCTGATAAGTTTCAGCCATTTGAGATGGGGAATTTGTTAGTTTGAAATAGTTTATAGAATAGTTGAAATTCTCAACTGCATTTTTATAATCTTTCATTGTAACATATTGATTACCAATATATTTATAAGTAGTAGCAATATTTATATAATAATCATTTTTGATTGCATAATCCAAAGCAATTTTAAAATTCTTTATTGCTTCAAAATTATTATCTTGTTTTCCATAACTAAGCCCAACATTACAAAATAATATTACTAAAGTTAATTTGCCATTATTTGTTTCATCAATATGCTTGTTTACTAAGTCAATTGCATTCAAATAGGTTTGTCTGGCTTCGTCAAATTGACTTTGAGCATAATAAATATTACCAATATCACTATAACAGTAGCCAGCTCCTTCATAATCTTTGAATTTTAAACTTAAATCCAATGCTTGTGTAAAAAAGTCTAATGCTTTATCATTTACTCCTTGCTTCCAATAAATTGTACCTAATAAATTAGATAGGTCTCTTATTTCTCTTTCTAAATTTAATTTTTTTGCATATTCCAAAGAAGTATTCCCTGCCTGAATAGCTCTTACAGGAGACACATTGGTTAGTTCTTTGATTAATTGCTGGTAAATTGCAAAAAAAGTTGAATCAAATTGGTTTGAATTTTTCTTTAAATCTATAATTTTGAATACACTATCATAGTTAAAACTATCCTTAGCTTTAATCTCTGATGGAATAGAAAAATTATTCGCATTTAGCGAACAAGATAACAATATAAAAATAGTACTTAGATTTAATAACTTAAATGACAAAATAAATTCTCGTTAATTTTTTTTTGTAAATTACTCACTAATTATAATTTTGACAAACAAATTAATTAAGATTTTTGAATTATTTCAATAAATTCTTGAGTTTCTTTATAAGATTGTAAATTTGGGAAAAATTCCATTACTTGAATATCATTATTAAGTTCAGTCATAGGATATAAATCTGAATTTAACCAATTTCTAAATCCAAGTCTTTCGGATTTAAATATATATTCTTGTTGTACCAAATTACTCTTTCTTTCCTTTAAAAGCAGCAAATATTGCCATAGAATGACCATGGCCTAATTCGAAATCAGTTTTAAGCCATGAAACAATTTCTCCTGCTTTAATTTTTGGATATAATACTCCATTTTGTAAAAAGCCTTTCTCTTCAGCTATTTGCTTAAATTCTACAATATCTTTTCCAGTTTTTGCTTTAATATTTTCTAAGTATGCTTGAAATGACATAAATAATACTTTTAATTAATATAACATATCTTCATTTGGTTGAATGATACTAACAAAATTACCTTCTGAATCCATAAAAGAAACATACAATCCTTGACCAGGAATCATCACTGGTTCACCAAGTACTTTTCCACCAGCATTACTAATTTGTTGCATTGTTTGTTCAATATTTGATACATGTATTACAACAGAAGGATGTTGTGAAGGAGAAGCTGACTTTGGAAAGAAACCACCATTAATTCTTCCTCTTGTTAGTGGGAATCCTTTTTCATCATTATCTCCAGTAGATGCTAAGACATAATTTCCCATTGGTTCACCAAGAGAAACCATTCCCCATCCAAAAACACTTTTATAAAATTCAGTTACTCGATTTTCATCATCAAAAGGCATTTCAAAATGTACAACACCACATTCGTGTTCCATAATAGCTCCAATTATTAGATTTAAAAATTATACTTTAATATTTAAACCAAAGAGTTGTCTCCAATATAATTAAAAATTATATTGTTTTATTTTCCAATTTACACTTTTATTTCAAGATTTGCAAATAAAAGTATATTATAAGCTAAAAGATGTCTATTTTTGGAGCTATTATAAAACCACATTCAAAAAAAGTTATGAGAAAAGAGAATTTTAGAAATATTGCAATTATTGCTCACGTCGATCATGGAAAAACTACATTAGTTGATGGATTACTAAGACAAAGTGGCACATTTAGAGAAAACCAACAAGTTGAAGAACGTGTAATGGACTCTATGGATCAAGAAAAAGAACGTGGTATAACAATCACTGCCAAAAACACTGCCATTCATTATAAAGGTGTTAAAATCAACATAATGGATACTCCTGGTCACGCCGATTTTGGTGGTGAAGTTGAGAGAAGTCTTAATTTAGTTGATGGTGTACTGTTGTTAGTAGATGCTAGTGAAGGTCCACTACCACAAACTAGGTTTGTTGTAAAAAAAGCATTAGCAAGACAATTGCCAATCATTTTAGTGATTAATAAAATTGATAGAAGCGATGCTCGTATTCAAGAAGTAATAAATGAAGTTTATGATTTGTTTATTGATCTTGATGCTACTGAAGCTCAAATTGAATTTCCAATTATTTATGCAATTGCTAAAGATGGAATTGCTTATAAAAATTTAGGTGATGAATCCGAAGATTTCACTCCACTATTTGAAACTGTATTGGAAAATATTCCTGGTCCAATAGCAAATGATGACGAAGTACCTCAATTTTTAGTTACATCATTGGACTACGATTCTTATGTTGGTCAAATTGCAATCGGTAGATTGATGAATGGCACTTTACAAATGAACAAACAATATACACTTTGCCAAGAAGAAAAAAATGTAGCAAATATTAAGCTATCTGCTCTTTATACTTTTAATGGTTTAGGAAAGCAAATGGTTGATGAAGTAGTTTCTGGTGATATTATTGCACTTGCTGGTATTCCAAATGTACAAATTGGAGATACTCTTACTTCAAATGAAACTCCAGTTGCTCTTCCTAGAATCAAAGTTGATGAACCAACTGTTTCAATGATATTTTATGTAAATTCATCTCCTTTTGCTGGAACTGAAGGCAAATTTGTTACATCTCGCCATTTGAAATCAAGATTGGATAAAGAAATTTTATCAAATGTATCTCTAAGAGTTAAAGCTACTGATAGAGCTGATGCTTTTGAAGTATGTGGTAGAGGTGAGCTTCAACTTGGTGTGCTAATTGAAGCAATGAGAAGAGAAGGATTTGAATTGATGGTTGCAAAACCTAGAGTAATTACTAAAGAAGAAGATGGCAAGAAATTAGAGCCAACAGAAAGAGTTTATGTTGATGTTCCAGATGAATACGTTGGAGCAGTTACTGAGAAATTAATGTCAAGAAAAGCATTAATGGCAAATATGCAAACTCAAGGACATGGTAGAACAAATATTGAATTTGTAATTCCTTCTAGAGGTTTAATTGGTTATAGAAGTTCATTCTTAACTGATACAAAAGGTTCTGGAATAATGAATACACTTTTTGAAGGATTCGAACCTTGGTTTGGTCCAATTCCTCAAAGATCTACTGGATCGCTTGTGGCTGATAGAGCAGGAAAAGTTACTGCTTATGCTTGTCATGGTATGTCTGATAGAGGCGAATTACTGCTTGATCCGGGTACAAAAGTCTATATGGGTATGATTATTGGCGAAAGAAATAAAACTGGCGATATGAATGTAAATATTGTTAGAGAAAAACAACTTACAAATATGCGTGCTTCAAGTTCAGATGCCACTATAGTTTTACGCCCAGCTCGTAGAATGTCACTTGATAATTATATTGAATTTATTGATGATGATGAACTTTTGGAAGTAACTCCTGAATCTTTAAGAATGAGAAAAATGGAATTAGATCCAAACAATAGAAAAGACAAATCAAGATCACAAAACTAAATTTTCAACAAAAAGCCAC
>JAPLFM010000262.1 GCA_026390675.1 Candidatus Kapaibacterium sp.
CCTTTTTGTCTTGGTTTTTTAAATATGTGTTTTTTAAATCTTTAAGAGTATTAAAAGTATTTCGTAAGGGCTTTGTATTTTGATTTAGCTTATCATCCATAGTTTTAATCCAATTCCAATTATTTTCTTAATTTTAACAATTTGCTTTTTCAAATTGCCAATTACGAAATTAACAACCAAATATTGTTGTATATTTGAGAAATCTTAAATGAAAACTATTAAAATTTATACAAATTCCTTCATAATACTCTTTGAAAATAATTTTTATTTTGAAAAATGTTTAATAGAATTGAATCCCATTAAATTAAAATTTGAAAGTTAATAGTTATTTGGTAAATTGAAGTTTAAAATAACAAAATTATATAAAAAGATGTATAGATTAATTTATATTCTATTAATATCGACAATTTTACAAGATTGTTTTTCTCAATCTATTTCTATTTTCAATATTGATACAAGTTCATTCCCAATTATGAAAGCAAAGTATATTGCCTTTGACAATAGTGGAGTGAAGCAAAAACCAAATATTGCTGATTTAAATCTTATTGAAAATAATATATCAAGAGTTATATTGAATTCTAATTGTTCAAATACAACAACCCTTAAACCAATTTCATTAACATTAAGTATTGACTTATCAGGTTCAATGGAGCATACAGATTTCATTGGTACTCCTTTTGAATTTGCTAAATTAACTTCTGTAGCATTATGCAATGAAATTGAATTGTCTCAGTCAGATTTTGCATTACAAACAAGCGATGAGAAATCAACACTATTACAAGATTTTACAAATGATAAATCTAAGATTACCAATTTAATTCCTTCAATTAAAATTGGTTATAGCAATGACTTTAATGAACATTTACTTAATAAATTTTCTGGATTATTAAACGTTGCAAAGAAAGGTAAAAACAGGAAAATAGCTGTACTTTTTACAGATGCGTGGTGGAAACCAATGGAAGCTAATGAAATAAAATCTTGTATTGATACTTGCAACAAATATAACATTGAACTTTATGTGATTGTTTATTCAAGAAAAGAGGCTGAACCATTTGGAATTAAATCTTCTTTAAAAACGATAACAAATAATTCTAATGGATACTTATTTGATGATGTAATTTCTTTAGAAGATGCCAAAGTAGTAGCATTCAAATTAAAAGAAATGATCCAAGGTTCGGCTTGTGAAATAAAATGGCAGAGCGGTATTGTTTGTAAACCAATTAAAACTAATATTGAACTTGAGTGGAATAGTAAAAAGGCATTTGAATCTTTTGACCCCCCATTTAATTCGATTGCTAAAATAAGCTCTAATCCCTCATTTATAAGTTTTGGAAAAAAAATCCCAATAATGGCTTATGATACTACTTTTAAATTGACGTCAGAAAATACTGATTTAACTGTTACTAATATAAAATTATTAAGTGGATCGAATAATTTTTCAATAATAAATACGACATTCCCTTTTGTTTTACCTAAAAATTCTAGCAAAGATATTACAATTAGGTTTACTGCTACAGACTCTAATCTAGTTTATGCAAATTTTGAAGTTCAATCAGATCTTTGTCCAATACCAATAAGTTGTTATGCTGGATTTGCTGATAAGAAAATCAAAATCCCAACTTTAAAATTAACAAACTTTAATGGTGGTGAAACTTATGTAGTGGGAAGTGATACATTAATTACTTGGAAAGGTGTTTCACCAAAAGATACAGTGGAGCTTGACTATAGCATAGACAATGGGAATAGTTGGACAATGATTACAAACCAAGCATCGGGGATGTATTATAATTGGAAAAACATTCCAAGACCAATTAGTAATCAATGTAAATTATGGGTAAGGCAAAATTCAAGTAAGTTTATTAATAAAGATACAATCATAACTTTAAAAGGACATACTGGAATTATTTATGGTGTTGCATTTAGTCCTGATGGTTCTAAAGTTGCAACTGGAAGCTATGATAGTACTGCAAAAATTTGGGATCCGATTAGTGGCTTATTAATTAACACCTTCAAAGGTCATAATGACTATATTTACGATTTAGCTTTTAGCAAAGATGGTTCTAAATTAATAACTGGTAGTTTTGATCATACTGCTAAAATATGGGATGTAAAAACTGGTACAACATTAAAAACATTGATAGGTCATAAAAATAATATTTATGGAGTAGCTTATAGCCCTGATGGAATTAAAGTTGCCACTGCAAGTAGTGATAGTACAATAAAAATTTGGGATGCTTTAAGTGGTAGTTTACTTCGTACTTTAAGTGGTCATAATGACTGTGTTAATGATGTTTCATTTAGTTCTGATGGGACTAAACTTGTTTCATCAAGTTTGGATAAAACTGCTAAGGTATGGGACGTTAATAATGGATCTAACATATACACTTTTACAGCTCATAAAGGCTTTGTTTTAAGTGCTGTATTTAGTTCAGATGGTAAATATGTTGTTTCAGGTAGCTATGATAAAACTGCGATGATGTGGGATGCTAAAAATGGCACTATTAAATTAATCTTAAATGGGCATTCAGATAGAATTGATGCTGTGGCATTTAGTCCTGATGATAGCAAAATAATTACTGGAAGTTTGGACCAAACAGCTATAATATGGGATGTGTTTACTGGAGCTAAAATAAAAACACTTTATGGGCATAACGGATTTATATATAGTGTAGCGTTTAGTCCTGATGGGAGTCAAGTAATTACTGGGAGTTGGGATCAAACTGCAAAAATTTGGAATGTAGGTAATCAGTTAATTCAGGAAGACATATCTGATAATTTTTTTTCAATAGCATTACCATTAGCAAAAAGCCAAGATGTTGATTTTAAAAAATGTTTAGTTGGATCTTCAAAAGATACTTTAGTTGTTGATTTTATTCAAAATGCAGGGAAATATCCATTAAGAATTGATTCAATATTTTTTACAGGAGTTGATGCAAACGCTTTTATTCAAACTTCTGGATTCCCAAAATTTTATATTGATACTACTAAAAGTAAAACTGTTGAACTCAGTTTTAAGCCAACAAAGGTTGGAATCCATAATGCAAAAGTAAATATTATCTCCCAAACCGATACTTTAGTACAAAATATTAAAGGTGAAGGAATTGCACCTGATATGTCATTTTTAAATGATTTTATTGATTTTGGTCAAATCAAACTCGAGGAAGTGAAAGATACTTTAAATTTTGATATTCTTAAAAATATTGGAACTACACCGATTAATATTACAAATATTTATCAAGAAGGTCCAAACAAAATTGATTATTCTATTTTAACAGGTATTAAAGCATTTATTTTAAATGTTGGTGAGACTTTAAAATTGGATGTAAGGTTCAAACCATCTATTTTAGGAAGAACAAATGGCAAAATTATAATAGAATACGATGGTGTAGGTAGTCCTAAAACAATTCAACTTTTTGGACAAGGGATTTACAAAGATACAACTAAAATAACATTAGGTACATATAGTTTTACAGCCAAGCCCAATGATACAATAAGTGTTCCCATATTGCTCGTTTCTCAACAATTTTTAAATAAATCTAAAATTACAAGCTTTGAAGTTGATTTGACATTTAACTCAACTATATTGTTACCCTTGAATTATTTTGCAGATTCGTTAAATAAATTTACTTACAAAATTACTTTTAAAAATCTAAGTTTGAATAAGACTTTGGGTGATACTTTGGCTTTAATAAAATTTGTTGTCGCATTAGGTAATACCGATAACTTTTATTTGACTTTTGAGAACCCCAAAGCAATCGGAGATGATGCAGTTTTTTCTTTATTAAATGGCCATTTCATATTAACTGGTATTTGTAATGATGGAGGTGAAAGATTATTAAATGGAACAACTCAATCAAGCTTGTTATCTATATATCCCAATCCAGTTAGTAATGAAATCGAATTAAAATATTCTAATGTTGATAATGGCTTTGCTGAGTTTAAAATGACAAATTTAATAGGTGAAGTAGTCTTAAGTACGCAGCTTGAAAAAATTCAAAATGGTAAGTTAAAATTAGAAATTAAGAATTTACCAACAGGTCAATATATTGGTTCTTTTATCACAGAAAGTATATTTCAAAATTATATAATAAAAGTTATTAGATAAAAACTTGGTCTAATACATATTTAACAATAAAATTTGTTTGTATAATAAGAACTTAAATACAATTTAACAATAAAACTATTTAATATTTTCAAATTTAATGTTTTCTGGTATTCCTTGAGGAAATCTTGCAAACTGACTTAATTGCTTTGAATTAACTTCAGTTCCATAATATTTAAATGAATTTTTACTTCCAATAGCAACTGAATTACGTACTATTAAATTTAAAGGTAAAGTAATTACTAACCAAAAACCATGTAAAACTGAAACAAGTGACAATGCAATACGTGAATAATAATTTTCAGGCTTAGCATAGTAAAAACTAAAATCTTCTAATTCACTATATTCTAATTTAATTGTCTTTTTACTAATAATTTTATCATTTTGAGTTTCAATTAAAACATATATTTGACTATTATCAGCTGCTATTAATTCACCTCCAATATCATTACCATTTTTTAATTCCAATTTGATGTATGAGCCAAATTGATTAACTCCAACTTTATCTGATGATGGTAAATAACTTGGGAAGTAAGGAAAGCTACTACAGCCCCCTAGAAAAAATGTTAATATCAAAAATATGGATATTATTTTATTTAGCATAATAAGAAAATTTCTTTTTATCAATTTTAGAATCCCAAAATTCCTTTTCAAGTCTCGACTCATATAATTTAAAAGAATGGGCTTCATCTTTCAAATATTTTTTCGGATTTTCAAACATTGTATATAATTTAAATAAATCTTTTTCTTGCAACCAATCTTTTCGCATCCATTCCAAATAATATCCTTTAGAACTTAAGAATAACTCATAATCCTGATTATTCTTGGGCAAAACATAATGGAATCTATATTCACTTCCTGGCATTGAAATCAAATATTTATTTGGATTTTTCAATAATCCAAGTGAAAAATCATCATTTTTCCCATTATTTAATACTCCACTTGGAGAAATTTCAATAGGCTCAACTTCTTTTTTAAAATTAGTTAAAGCCAAATAATCTATTCTCCAAAGTCCTTTATTTAAAACTATTTTTAGATTAATTGTTGAATTATTACTTTTGCTTTTTAAAGGTAATATTTGTCTATTTATTGCAATAGGTCCTGTTTCGTACAAACTATCTTGATAAGTCCAAGATTTTGAATTATCATCCCATAAATATAACTCAATATCACCAAGTTCATTTTTTATTCCATCTTTTATATTTGTTGCAATTTTGCAATTAGATTCAAACTTTGCAAATATGTCACTAACCTCATCACCCATATATCCAATTGCATTGTATATAAAATAAGTAGTCATTAGTGTTTGCCTAAAATTAACTAATAAACCAAGGTTGCTACTATTATTTACATTTTCATAAGTTAAATATATTTCTTCTTTACTTTTTAGATTGTCTATGTCTGATGGAGAAAAATATTCATATCTATCATCAATTTTAATATTTTGAGTTATATCTTTATTATTTACTTTTGCCAAATTAGCTAAATACAAATTTTCGCATAAAAAGAATTTGTTTTTTGGTGAATTATAAACTCTTTCTCTTTTCTTACGAGGAAAAGCTAAGATATTAACTGAATTAACACAATGAGTTTCAAGAGCTTCATTCTTCATTGTGAGTGAAAAAATATTATTTAATATAGTTCCATTATTTAAAGCATCAATATCAGTATATTCCATTGATGGCGAAATTGCATTTGAAAAGCCTTCAGCATTTGCAAAATGAAAATTATCATTTTCATTTAAATAAAAAGTAGGACAAGAGCCAAAGCAGTATTTAGGATGAGTTAAACACAACAATCCACCAACAACATCAAAAGCATCAATAATACCTAATGCTAATAATCTACTTGATTCAGCATCTACAATTTTCTTATTTGTTTCGTAAATTGCAATGCTATCGAATGGAATTGAAATATCACCTTCTGAAATAATATTTCTTTTAAAATCAAATCTTTCTCCTTTACCAATTAAAACACTTGATAAAGTATCTACTTTCCAAGTATCTCTCAAAATACAAACATCACCATTTTTCAAATGAGCTTTTAAAAAATATTTTTCATTTATATTTTTATTGCGAAGTAAACTATTAGCATCTTTATAAACATATCTAAAGTAATAATTAGTTACACATGCTTGTATAGCTATTATTGATAAAATAATTATAATTAGAAATATGATTTTTCTTTTAATCATTTTGGATATGAATTCTTTTTCAAATAGTTTTTATATTATTCAAAATAACTATTTATTTTCAATTTTCAATCAAAAAAATTTTAATTTTCTAAAACTTTAAGCATATTTTTTATTACTATGTGTATATTGTAAATGACTTAAGTAAAAAGTAACTCGATTGGAATCGCAATATTTATACTTGTATTTTTTTTGATTATTACAATTTTGCTTTAAAAACAACATTCCTAAGAGACCTCATTATTATCCCTTTTCCTAAGGGAGAACCTTGCAAAGCCGAGTCACGTCTCAATGAGAAGAATTTCTCAATATCTTCTGACTTAAAAAGAAAAACAAATACAAATGCTGGATTCCTGAACAAGCACACAATCGTGTGAGGAATGACCAAAAAAAACTTTAGTTCATAACCCCTACTTAATATACCCCAAGCCTTCGAAAGCTGAAGCATCATTGGGTGAAAGCATTAATACTTTTGTAAATAATACTTTGGCTTCGTTCATTTTACCAAGTTTGAAATTAGTCCAAGCCATCATAATCAATCCATCATATCCAAATGGATATAAATTGATTAATTTAGAAAAGCATTCATTTGCTTTCGTATAATTTGCTTGTCCATAATAAATCATACCTAATTTATAAAGAGCTGTTGTATTATTAGCAGATACTTCCAATACTTTTTTGTATAAATTTGCAACAATATCCCACTTACCCAGAGCAGAAGCTGGAAGAACTAAACCAAACTTTGCTTCTTCCGAATATGGCATTAATTTCATTGCACGTTGGTAATATGTCATCGATTCGTTGAAAGAACCTGAAAGATATAATAGCCAGCCCATTCTAAGATTAATTGCATAAGAATTTTCATCATATACATTTTTTATTACTTCTGCTGCTTTATTGTAAGTTCCAGCTTTTTCGAAAGTATAACTCGATTCAAACGCTTTAATTACATTCGATTTGTCTTGACTTTTCATATTGCCGAAACTTATTCCTATTATGAATATTACTAAGTAAATTCTTTTTAGAAATTCCATATTATTCCACCTGTTATTGATTGACTTTTAAATTGATTATTAAATTCTAAAATTGCTGTTGGTATTGTGCCTTGATAATATTTTCCTTCATAATTTTGACTATGATAATATGCTGAAATCTGAAATTTATTATCTAATACTGGCAAAATTATACCAATACTTAATTTGTTTTTAATTATATAATTTGAATTATAAACTAAAAAACCATCATTTTTAACAAAGTTACTAATATTACCAGCTAAATATGATGTTGTAATCCAAAACTCATAAATTTTAAATCCTAATATTGGCTCCAAAATAATTTCGTTTTTGCTAGGAAGCGAATCGGTAGGCATCAATTTTTGAAAGCTAGCAAATAAACCAGCATATAAATTTAAATTACCTAATGGGTAATAAATCAAATTTGCATCTGCTTGTAAATAATGATTACTATTCAAACCAGAGTAACACAAACTTGTACCTATATCAAAATTACTAATTTTACGAGATACTCCACCAGAAATCACAAAGTCTGTACTTTTTTTAGTTTCCTCTAAAAAAAATGTTGGTGGTGCCAGTACACTTATTATATTTTTTGTATAGTCAATTATATTTGCAGAAATATGTGACTTCCAAAATGGCAAAAAAGAATAAGTCATGCCTAAAGAATATTGAAATTGTTTTGAATTAATATCTGCTTCACTTGCAACATTATTTAAAAGACTAATTTGACTAAGTTCTTTGGCTTGAATATAAGAAAAAGAGTGCCTCATATATAAATTAGGAGTAAACTTATGAGTGAAATCCAAACCTACAAAGTTAATTTTGTCTAATAAAGTTCTATTAGAAATAGAGTCAGTTTTTGGTTCTGATTTCATCTTATCTAAATTAGTATTTGAATTAATATTATAATTTATATTAATCTGTGTTAGCCAATTTGACTCTTTAAAATGTATTTTATCTTTTAAATCTTCTGAAAAATTTTGTGCGTAATAATCTGCTTCAAAATAATTGCCATTATTTAGTAATGAATAATATAAATATTCATTTACGAAATTATCATCACTATAATTGTCATAGCTCATAATAAACCATTCAGATGCTTTTTGGTAATTTTGTTTTTCAAAATATGCTATGCCTATTCTAATAGGTAAATAATAGAAACTTTTACCCTTATTAAAAGCATCAGTTCCGTATTCTATTAGTTCGTCCCAGTGTCTTTCACTAAACAACTTATATGATTTGATATCAACTTCATTTTCATTAATATCATTTTTAGAGACTGAACTTTGAGTTTCATCACCTTGTGAAAATAACTGGAAGTTCAATATAAAAAAAAGTATTAATATTAATTTTTTATACATTTCAGTTCAGTTCTCTTATTTTTTCTAATAATTTCAATTTTATCCAAGCCCTTAGTATTTAAAGTAATTTCAATATTTAATATTGAAAATTTATAGTTAAATATACTATTTTCAATAGTTGCTTTTAAAACAATTTCATTTGGTGAAATTTCATCATCCATATTGTAACAAATTAGCGTATATTTTGATTTCAAAACTACGAAAAAAGGAGCCAAAAAATCCTGAAAAAACAATATCCATTTTGGTATAATTAGATGAATTGGCAAGTCATCTGTTATTTTCATATCTTTATAAAAGCAAATTGGAATTTTATATAAGGCTAGAAATAAGTTATATAAATAGTCTGTTTTTTCACCAATATAATTTTTAAAATAAAATGCGTTACCATCATTTAAGTAATATGCTAAAGCATTTGATTGGCTTGATTGAAAATAAGTATTATTGTAAATATCATTACATATTGTCCATTCAAGTTCTTTATTAGGATTACCCAATACATCAATCATTTTGATTTTTTGACCTGCTACAAACTTTAAAGCTTTTTGAATGATTGGATTTATTTGTAAATTTGATATTTCTTCATCTTTATTTGGTATATCAAAAGAATTCAATTCATAATCTTTATCATTTTCAGAAATATATTGAGAAATTGGATAACTTAAAGTTTTTGAGCCCACATAAGGAGTAGCTTGTAATTGAAAGTGTAAATGTGGGAATGGTGAACGTCCGGAATTTCCAACTAAACCTAAAATATCACCTTTTTTAACATAATCTCCAACTGTTACTTTGAATGAGTTTAATTTAACATGGCTTATTTTGGAATATAAATACTCGCTATGTTTGATTACTATTTCATTACCCCAATTTTCTACTAAATTTGCTTCTCCAATTATATTATCTTCCACTTCATCAATTATTTCAATTACAAAGCCATTTGCAGGAGCTAATATTGGACTATTATAACAATAATAATCACTTACATCATTTCCTTCATTGTAGTAACTTTTATTATCTTCATCAAATTTTTCAAAGTCCCAAGCGTGGCACCAATCTCCTTTGTGAGTAATTTCGCCATTATGACCTTGTGTTACTTTCCAAAAACCAAGAAAGGGTAATGAAATTGGAAAATGGTAAAACTCTGAAAATCTTTGGATTGAATTTTTAAAAAAGTATAAATTCTTCTCAGGCATATTATGCTGAACAGCTACTTCACTCAATTTCAATGATGGATATATTCTTGATTTGATAACATACAAAAATAAAAGTACAACAAAATTGAAAGGAAGTGCAAAAATTGGTAGTTGGAAGTAATTAAATATGCTAGCACTACTCAAACTAATCATCACCACTACAGGTAATATAAAAGCTGACCAAAAATAAGAATACAATGAAGGAATCAGGAAATAACTACCAATTGCAATTGAAGTCAAAATAAAGTTATACCCAATAAAATTATACCCTAAGCTACTAACATCAGTCCCTGTAAACTGATAAAATAAATAAGCAGAATAAAAACCAATTAAAGATAATGAAAATGCAATCCTTGAGAAAAATAATAAACCAATTGAAATCAATATCCCAGCTATTAAATTAGCTTGAAAAAATATTGCTCCCAATGAAAGAAAATAAAATTTTAAAGATTGACTTATTGGTAAATGGTCCAAATCAGAATATATTTTAACTAACCAAGAGCCTCCAAATGAAAAAAGTTGATTAGTAAGGAAAATATCCTTTTCATTAAATTGAATATAATTAAAATGCCTTGTAGCGAGAAAAACTATCCACATACAAAATACAAATGGAATACTTAGGTAAGGAAGACCATATTTTTTTAATACATTCTCAATTCCAATTGTCAAAAACAAAGTAAGCATTGAAGAAATTACTATAATAAGTATCAAAATAGTTGATATTTGAAAAGTATGCCCTAGTCCAATCCCAACAAGTAAACTATTAAAAGCATAATATCCATTTTTGAGCTTGTACTTGTCAAATCCCAACATTAAAGCTAATATGTTGGAAATAAATACAGCTAAAACTCCACAAAACCCCGCTTTAATATCTAAAAAGCTAACCATCAAAAGTAATAAACCAAGCAATCTACTTTCAGAGAAAAATATAGCAGAATATCCTTTGATAGTACTATCTGGTAATAATTTTATAGAATCCAATAGCTTGGATTTTGTCATATCAACCTTAAATTAACTTTTCAAATAATCAGGAATTAGTTCTAAAGATGTAATAGTTTCAAGAGTTTCGTTTTGTCTGATGACATGAGTTTGTCCTTGCAAATCTATCAGAACTACATTTGGTCTCATAGTTATAAATTGCATCCACTGAGTCATATTATATGCACCAATTTTAGAAATCACAATCAAGTCTCCTTTTTTCAAAACAGGGAATTGCATATTAGGTCTTATGCAGTCAATATTCATACAAAGTGGACCATAAATAGTTGTTTCTTCTGAATTATAAGAAAATGATTGTCCTGGATTTATCAAATGATCATACCAAAATGCAGTAAACAAAATATTTACGCCTACATCAATAATCATAGAACGTCTGCCATCAGCTAATCTTTTATTTGCTATTACTGAACCAACAATGGAACCAGCTTCGTCAATTAAAGCTCTGCCACTTTCTAAAATTAACATTGGAAGATTCTCAATATCCATACCAGAATTAATAATTGAATTGGTAATTGCTTCGGCATAAGCATCGAAACTTGGGCAAGTATCCGATCCCTGTAAATAAGAACCTCTTAAAGTATTAGTCGAAGCGAATCCACCTCCCAAATCTATATATTTAATTAGTGTATGGAATTTTTCATTAATTCTAATGACTAAATCCATTAATTTTGTTGTAGCTACTCCATAAGGTTCAACAGTATTTATAAATGTGCCAATATGGGTATGTAAGCCCACTAAATCTAACTTACCGCTTATCATTATTTTATTAATAGCATTCCAAGCATCCCCATTTTCAAGATTGAAACCAAACTTATCCCAAATTGGATAAATACCTGTATTCATATTAATTCTAATAGCAACTTTTGGTTTCTCATCCAATTTTTCAGCAATTTCAATCAAATCATATAATTCATCAAAATGATCTATATGTATATAAGATTTATTAATAACTGCTTTCTCAAGATCTTTCAAGCTTTTGTCAGGTCCATTAAATATAATTTGATTGCCTGGCATACCATTGCTAAGTGCTTTGTCATATTCAAATCCAGAAACTACCTCAGCCCAAGAACCCATTTTGTGAAATATTCTACAAACAGCATCAAGATAGTTTGTTTTATATGACCAAGCAAACTGTACTTTTGGGTATCTTGTGGTGAAAGCTCTTTTAGCTTCTTTGTAGGTTTCTTTTATTTTCTTTTCAGAGATTACCATCACTGGAGAGCCAAATTTTTCAGCTAAAATTTGAACAGGAACTCCATCTATTTGGGTAATTGGTTCAAACTTTGGTTTAGTACCAAATTTATTTGGTATGCCTAAATTAATTTTATTAATTATAGGTCTTTCGTATTTTAATTTTTCCATTTGATTTCTATTTGATTTTAATTTTTATAATTCACCAAAAGTAGTTAGTTTTTCAAATTCTTGAATATCACAAATATGATCCCAAGAATATCTGATAAACATTTTTCCTACTTGGTACGATTCATAAGGTTTTGTCTCTATCCCTAATGCTAATTTAACTAAAGCCTCTGGAATATTTTGCCCTGCTCCAACAGCCAAATAAACCCAAGCAGGAATTCGAGGATTTATTTCAATAATATAATATTCGTTTTTCTTAGTTTTGATTATTTCAAGTTCCATTCCACCTCGCCACTTGGTACTCTTCATTATATGCTCAGTTAGTTCAAGCATTTTTTTGTCATCGAGAGTAATTCCACCCCAAGCTTTTCCTTTGTCAGTAATGTACTGTTTTCTCATTGGAACTGCTGCAATTGTATTGCCCTTGCCATCACCCAATGCTATCACATTTACTTCTGTTCCTGTTACAAATTCTTGTATAATTACTGGCAGTCCCCACTTATTTGCTAATTTATTGAAATACATCCCAGCTTGTTCTTCATTATAAGCAGTATATGCCTCATAGTATTTTCCTTTAACCAACATTGGAAATTCAAATTCTTCCGAAAGTTTTTTTAACTCACTATATGAATTAATTGCTGTGCTCTCAGGAACTTTTACATTGTATTTCTTACCATATTCAGGCAAATTAGCTTTGTGTCTTTCTTCAAATTGCTCTAAGGTTGGCAAAAAGCATTTAATTCCAATTTCAGCTAACCTTGGTTCTAATTTTATCATAGGGAATAATTCAGCATCAAAATTTGGAATAATTACATCAATATTTTCAATACTATTGATATATTCAATTCTTTCAAAAAGAGACTCAATTCCTGCTGAAGGTAAAGGTAATAAATAACTTTTGTCAACTACATCGTGAAGATAAATGCCCGGTTCAAGATTTTCATAAGCCAATCCAATAATTCTCAAATCAAATTCATCAGATTCACGTAATCCTCTTATCACAGGTACACCAGGACCTGGACTATCAATATTATTCAAGCCTGTTACTGCGATTGTTAATTTTCTTCTATTCATTTTCATGCAAAATATTAAAGTGTTTGAGCATACTTATAAAATCATAGAAATTCATTTCAAGACTATCACTTTCTACATCATATTTTTCTAAAATATTTTTTTGAATATCGTTCAATGAAATTCCTTGATTTATTTGGTTTAGAATATCTTTACCTGTGAAATTTAAGGTGAACGAATCGCCAGTTTCAGGATCAAATACAAAACCACTTTCGCTAATGGCGAGATTGCTTTTTATTTTCATTTTTATATTAATTCCAATTTGTATTTACAAAATTACCAAATTTCAGTCTTATTAATGCGGATTAATAAACTTAAAGGGTTAATGCCAACTAATATTTTAGACGACAAAATGATAAAATACCTTCGGTGGAGAGCAAAGTAAGAATGTGGATTTGATTATTTGAAGTAAAAAAACTTGAGTGCTTAAGAACTTAATTTAAATTTATTAATTTAAAACTGAAATAGTTTTAATTTTAATTATATTATCAATTTTTATAATAATAAAATAGATACCATTTTTTTCAATAGAAAAGTTGTAGTTATTGAGATTTGGCTTTTCAAATGTAATTGTTTGTCCTAAAATATC
Source organism: Candidatus Kapaibacterium sp. (assembly GCA_026390675.1). Taxonomy (GTDB): domain Bacteria; phylum Bacteroidota; class Ignavibacteria; order Kapaibacteriales; family UBA2268; genus JAPLFM01. Next base: position 13,879 of record JAPLFM010000262.1, read on the forward strand.
AATAATTTTTACTTCTTCAATTTGTTTTTTCGAAATAATATTCACAATCCTATTTGAAGGATTTGGAAAAACAGACAACTCATCGTTATCAATATTATATTCTACATTTGATACATATTCTTTCCCATCTCCTCTAACACAAATTATCATGTTTCTTGCAGTTTTATTATCATAAGTAGTTATTCCAAATTGTGTATGTAAATACCAAGCTTTTGCTGTTTGATTTGGAAGCGTAGTAGAAGACCAATATTTCTTAATACCAATATTTGTAAATATTGTTTTATCAATTGAAGGATTTATTATGCTTTCATCATTTAATGACTGTAATTCTTTGATATTTGGCAATCGCCAATCATTAAAGCCACTATAAGTTAATGAATCAGAAAACGCTAATGCTTGCTCCCAAGTTAATGAGTCAGAATATGTAATTTTTTGCCAAATCAGATTGGTTAAATTATCAGTAATAGTACCATTACCATTATCAGTAAAATGGCTCTTTACAGTACTTGGTAAGTTAATATCTCTTACTGCTCTAGAATGAAATTTCTTTGTTCCACCAGCACTAATTGTTTCTGACTTTGGATGGTTGCCTATGCCACCACCGGCATTTGTACACCAAACTTTTGTATTGTCATTTGACTGTTTATTTATTGACCACCAATATTCAGCAGTATTTTTTGTAAATACTTTGGTATCCAAAGCTGGATTAGTAGTCTGGTGATTTAATATGCTAAATCCTTCGTGAGCAGTAGGTAGTCGCCAATCATTAAAGCCAGCTAATGTAAGAGTATCACAATAGTTAATTGCATTTTCATAAGTCATTTCACCACCATCAGTCTGCTGCCACATCAAACCAGTAATGGTATCAGTTACAGTACCATTGCCATTTAATTTAAAAAATGGGGGATTGATATTATAATCATTATCTTCACCAAAAGTATTAGTATAACTATTAGTTTGACCTGTATCAGGTAAACGAAGCATTGTTTTATTTATACTTTGTCCGTATATAATTGATGAGTATAAAAATGCAATATATATCAACTTTTTCATATTATTTAATTATTAATACCAAAAGTACAACAAGATTAGGAATAACAAGAAATATTTCGTATATTTGTAATAGAATTATTTACAAATCAGAAAGAGTTTTCTATGCGAACATTAAAAGTATTGGATTTTTATTCAACAAACGAATTACGTAAAAAA
>JAPLFM010000315.1 GCA_026390675.1 Candidatus Kapaibacterium sp.
ATGATAATTAATTGTTACAAAGAAGTATTCGAAAAATAATCATTTTTTATATTACTTAATCAATATATTTCATATAGTTAACAACATAATTTCCTAATGCAATGCATTAGAAAATTATGCTAATGAATTATTTGGGATAAATTTACTTAATGGGATATTGTGATTAACTCCAATACCCAAATAATTCTGTGAAAAAAGATCGAAACTTGCCAAAAAAACAAATATAAAAATATTTTTTTTAATCATAAATATCTTTTAATAATATAAAAATTTTGTTTTAAAATTAATACAAAACCATTTATCTAAAATTTAAAGAATGCAATTCTTCCATAATTTTTATATATCGGCAAGTTTATCTTAATTATTTAGGTGGTTTCTAAAAATTGATTTTTCATTATCAGCTTGAAACAATTCCTCACAATAATGGCAATTGTAAATAAGATAATTTCCAAGTGTCATAATTTTCTCGTATAATTTTGTTTTTAAAATTGTAAATTAACTAAAAACAAATATAAATTCGCTTGCGACAAATTAGAGTTTAATGATAAATGATAAATGTTGAATTTTAGATGAAAATGTTTTGTAGGGGTAGAGCTTGCTCTACCCCTACTGAAAAATCAATATCCTAAATTAGGAGAAAGCCATCTTTCAGCTTCCTCAATAGAAATATTTTTACGTTTTGCATAATCAATAATTTGCTCTTTATTAATTTTACCAATTGGGAAATAACTTGATTCGGGATGGGCAAAATATAAACCACTTACTGATGCTCCTGGTCTCATCATAAATGATTCAGTAAGCTCAACATCGGCATTTTCAGAAGCATTAAGCACATTGAATAAAGTGATTTTTTCAGTATGATCAGGCAAAGAAGGATACCCATGTGCTGGTCTTATTCCCATATATCTCTCGCCAAGCATATCGTCCAAGGTAAATGCTTCTAGATCCGAATATCCCCAATATTGAGTTCTGACAAGTTCATGAAGATGTTCGGCAAAAGCTTCAGCCAATCTATCAGCTAAAATTTTGGCCATAATAGAATTGTAATCGTCATGATCTTTTTCAAATTCTTTTACAATTTCTTCCACTCCTACTCCAGCTGTAACAGCAAAAGCTCCTATATAATCTTTTTTGCCAGATTCAATCGGTGCTATATAATCAGCAACTGATAAGTTTGTACCACCATTTTGTTTTTTGGATTGTTGTCTTAATGCATAGAATATTTGATTGTCGTTATTTTCATCTTTGAAATGAATATCATCTCCCACTGTATTTGCAGGGAATATTCCAAACACACCATTAGCTCTTAAAAGCTTTTCATTTATAATTCTATCAAGAAATTGGTTAGCATCATCAAATAGCTTTTTAGCTTCCTCTCCCCTTTCAGGGTCATCAAAAATCTTAGGATACTTACCTTTCATTTCCCAAGCTAAAAAGAAATAAGTCCAATCAATATATTCTCTCAATTTTTCAAGAGGATAATCTCTCAATACGGTTACACCAAGTTTCTTTGGAGTTTTGATTTCATTTTCAGTAAAATTGAAAATAGCTTTATTTGCTCTTGCTTCGTCAAGTGATAAAAGTTCTTTTTCATTCATTCTTGCAGCGTGGTTAATTCTAATTTCTTCATATTCTCTTTTCACTTCAGCTTTGAAAGCTTCTCTCAAAGATTCAGTTATCAAACTTGTAGCTACTGGCACTGACTTACTTGCATCAAGTACGTGAATTACAGTATTTGAGTAATTTGGTGCTATTTTTACAGCAGTATGTACCCTTGAAGTAGTAGCTCCACCAATCAACAAAGGAATTTTTAACCCTACTCTTTCCATTTCTTTTGCAAAATGCACCATTTCATCAAGAGATGGAGTTATAAGTCCACTCAATCCAATTAAATCAACTTTTTCTTCTAAAGCAACTTCAATTATTTTTTGTGCAGGAACCATTACTCCTAAGTCTATAATTTCATAATTATTGCAAGAAAGTACTACCCCAACAATATTCTTTCCAATATCATGCACATCTCCTTTTACAGTAGCTAACAATATTTTACCAGATGAATTTCTACCTGTTTTCAATAGTTGAGCTTCAATAAACGGAATCAAAAAAGCAACAGATTTTTTCATTACCCTTGCAGATTTAACTACCTGTGGCAGGAACATCTTGCCTGAACCAAATAGTTCTCCAACTACTCCCATTCCGTCCATAAGTGGTCCTTCAATCACTTTTAGTGGGTCAGGGTACTTCTGTCTTGCTTCTTCAGTATCTTCTTCTATAAACTCTACAATACCTTTTATCAAAGCATGCTTTAATCTCTCTTCAACTGAAGTTTTTCTCCACTCATCTACTTCCACTTCAGTTTTGTCTTTTGCTTTTATAGTTTCAGCAAAATTGACTAATCTTTCTGTAGCATCATCTCTACGATTGAGCAAAACATCTTCAACTAATTCTCTAAGCTCAGGATTGATTTCTTCGTAAACTTCAAGTTGTCCAGCATTAACAATTCCCATATCCATACCAGCTTGAATTGCATGATATAGAAATGCAGAGTGCATTGCTTCTCTAACAGTATTATTTCCTCTAAAAGAGAATGAAATGTTTGATACTCCTCCACTAACTTTTGCTCCAGGAAGATTTTGTTTTATCCATCTTGTTGCGTTGATGTAATTAACAGCATAATTATTATGTTCTTCTATGCCTGTTGCAACAGTTAAGATATTAGGATCAAAAATAATGTCATTTGGGTTGAATCCAATTTCTTTAGTTAGAATATTGTATGCTTTTTGGCAAATTTCAATTTTTCTTTCAAAGGTATCAGCTTGCCCTTGTTCATCAAATGCCATTATAATTACAGCAGCTCCATATTGCTGAATTTTCCTAGCTTGAATTCTAAATGCTTCTTCACCTTCTTTCATAGAAATTGAATTAACTATCCCCTTTCCTTGAATTGATTTCAAACCTTGCTCTATAACAGTCCATTTAGATGAATCTATCATAATTGGAACTTTGGAAATATCAGGTTCTGTAGCAATATGATTGAGAAATTGTTTCATGGCATCTTCGCCATCAAGCATTCCTTCGTCCATATTAATATCAATTACTTGAGCTCCATTTTCGACTTGATGAAGTGCAATTGCAAGTGCTTTTTCATAATTCCCTTCTACAATTAAATTTTTGAAAACACTAGAGCCTGCTACATTAGTTCTTTCTCCAACATTTAAAAAATTAGTTTCTGGGCGAACAATTAAAGGTTCCAATCCAGAAAGTCTCATCAAATCTTCTACTTTTGGAATTTCTCTTGGCCTAACTCCACCAACTATCGAAGCCATTGCTCTAATATGATCTGGAGTGGTACCGCAGCACCCACCAACAATATTGACAAAACCATCTTGAGCAAATTCTTTGGTTATTTTTGCCATATAGCTAGGTATTTCATCATATCCACCAAATTCATTAGGGAGTCCAGCATTTGAATAAAGTGAAGTAAATACAGGAGCTACTTTTGAAAGTTCTTCAATATATGGACGCATTTGATCATTGCCAAGAGAGCAATTAAGCCCAACAGATAATAAGTTTGGTGTATGTGAAATTGAGATGAAAAATGCTTCTAGAGTTTGTCCAGAAAGAGTTCTACCACTCTGGTCAACAATAGTTCCAGAAATCATAACCGGAAGTTTGATTTTGTGAATATTGAAATATTCACTTATAGCATAAATAGCAGCTTTAGAATTTAGAGTATCAAAAATTGTTTCAACTAAAATTATATCCACTCCACCTTTTACAAGTCCATCAAGTTGCTCATAATATGCATCTTTCACATCATCAAAGTAAACTCTTCTAAACCCAGGATTATTTACATCCGGAGATAAAGAAGTAGTTTGATTAGTTGGTCCCATCGCTCCAGCTACAAATCGTGGTTTGTGAATATTGATTTTATTATATTCATCAACTACTTCACGAGCTAATTTTGCAGCTTCAAAATTCAATTCAAAAGCTAATTCTTGCATATCATAATCTGCGAGTGAAATACGAGTTGCATTGAATGTATTTGTTTCTATTATATCAGATCCTGCTTCTAAATATTCTTTGTGAATATCTTTTATAATTTCTGGATTTGTTAGGACTAATAAATCATTATTACCTTTCAAATCTTTATGATAAGCCTTAAATCTCTCGCCTCTATAATCTTCTTCTTCAAGAAAGTGTCTTTGAATCATAGTACCCATAGCGCCATCAAGAATTAAGATTCTTTCTTTTAACAAATTACTTAAAAATTCAAATTTTGAATTATCTATCATTTAATATTTTTTATTTTGTGGAACATTTATTTATAGCTTCTAATGTATTATCTACATCAGAAATCAACTCTTCATAATTTACAAATCCAGTTTTTATTTTTCTTACATTTGAATTTCTATCTATATAAATAAAAACTGGTAAACCATTGATACTCAAATCTTTAGTTATTTTATCTTTTTCATCAATTAAAATCGGAAATAGTACTGGACTTTTACTCATCAGAAGTTCAATTGCAGAATGTTTTTCATTTGTTTTTTCCCAAATATCAACTCCATAGAAATGAACTGTTGAGTCTTTCTCATATTTAACAAGTAAACTATCAAAAGCTGGAAAAGCTGCTTGGCAAGGTCCACACCAAGATGATAAAAGCATTATCAAAAGGTTTTTACCTTTCAAACTATCTATATGAAACTCTTCACCATTAATGTTTCTCAAATTATTATTTGTAAATGACTCAGAAAAAAGATTTTTACAAATATAATTAACTCTTTTATCATTTGCTTGTTTGATTAACTTATTTATTATTTTTGTAGTATCTTTTTTGTAATAATAATCATTTAATAAATCAAGTATGTCTATGTTTTTATTTAAGTTAAGAACAGCATCTCTTAATATTATTTCAGCTTCGCTTTTTAATCCAATGGATATTAATTCAAAACAAAGATTATCAATATCCTCAATATTAACTTTATTACCAACTTGCTTAAATCCAGATTTCAAAAGTTCTAAGTATTTATTAGAATCTAATTTTTCTTTTGAAAGTTCAATTTTAGCTTTAACTAAATCTAAATTACCAAGAATAACTTGTAACTCATTCAAATATTGAGTTTTAGAGATGTTCTCTGGAACTAATTGATTAATTAAATCATTATTGAAAGCAAGCTTTCTTAAAGAGTCTGTTTTTTCAATATAATTTTGTAGATAAGTATATTTGTTATGTACATTTTTATCATAGTTTTTATTTACTTCTTTAGTTAAAAATGTGCTGTAAATTTCTAATTCATCTACAAAAGTTAATGTACAATATTTGAAAATATCATTAATAAAATCTTTTGAAATTTCCTTTTGATTATAAGATGAATATAAAGCATTGAAAATCGAAGACGTATATTGAGACTTTTTAAAAGTATTAATAAAATCAAACGAATTGGATTTGAAATTGTTAAAACTAGAGGAAGAGCTAATTTTTCTAAAAGCAACATCTTCAGCTATTTTTGAATTTGGAAAATTTTTGATAATCTCTTCTTCAAGTTTGTCAGCATCAGCAGATTTATTAAGCATTTTCAAGAGTCTAAGTTTAGTAAACTGTTCTTCTTGATTTTTAGTATTTTGAAGTTTTTTTAATATTTCATTTCCTTTTGAATTAAACTCTTCATAGCTAATTTCTTTCAAATCAAGTGATAAACTCAAAAGACCAAGTGAAGCAATTGAATTATTTGGATATAATTTAAGTTCATTTTCAAAATGTACTTTTGCTTTGAGAAAGTTAATTCTTTTTTCAAAAGCAAAATCATTATTTCCTAATTCAGCATAAGCTGAGTACAAATATGCATTTTCTTGAATTTTCCCTTTATCATAAACTAAATAATCCCAATAACTACCTTTGTTATTATCAATTAGATCTTTTTCAAAAAATGATGTAAAATTTGGATCATATTCTGTCACTTCTACCAAAAAGTAAATTGCGTTTTTGGGAATAACAAACTTAGTAGATAATTCTTTTAATTCTTTTACGTAATCCAAATTTAATTCAATCGCTTGCGGAATATTACTGTCATAATTAAATAAGTGAATTATGAGTTTTAAGCTACCTAAATTGTCATAATAATTATCATTTATATAATTTATTTTAATAGTATTACCATTAAAAATTGAATCTTTAATTATTATTTCGCTTTTAGATTGCAAATTGAAAGTAGAACACAATATAATAATTATGAGCCAAATAGACTTTAGATTGTTAATCATTTATTTCAGTATCAATGTTTAAATAAGTTGAAAGTTCTTTTTTAATAAAGTCAAATGCTTCCTCTGGAGAATCGCAATATTGAAATAAATCTAAATCTTCATGATTTATCATCCCTATTTCAGCTAAATATTCTAGATTAATTAATGATTTCCAAAACTTCTCTCCATAAAGAATGATTGGAATACGTTTAGAAATTACTTTTGTTTGTTGTAATGTCAACATTTCGAATAATTCATCAAGTGTACCAAAACCTCCGGGCATTGCAATCATAGCTTTTGCGTGATACATAAACCAAAATTTACGCATAAAGAAATAATGAAATTCAAAATTCAACTCTGGTGTTATGTATTTATTGGGATGTTGTTCAAAAGGTAATTGAATATTATAACCAATATTAGGACTATCCGTATTATGAGCACCTCTATTAGCTGCTTCCATCATACCAGGTCCACCACCAGTACAAATATAAAATTTCTTTTGAGTAGGAAGTTTCTTAACCCAACTTGTTAACATCTCAACCAATCTTACAGTTTCATCATAATATTTCGAAGTAAATTCTAATCTTTTATGTTTTTCGATTTCATTATTTATTTTTTCGACATCAATCCCTCTTTGAAGTTTATCAGTTAAATCGGTCATTTTAATTTTGTAATCTACAGTTGATAAAGATCTAGCAGATCCAAATACTACAATTGTATTGTAAATATGATTTTTTTTAAGATATTGATCAGGAAATAAATATTCTGATAAAATCCTTAATGTTCTACCATCTTTACCATTTAGAAATTCAGCATTTTCATAAGATTTCATCGGATGACCAAATTCAGCATCATTAATTAATATTCTATCTTTTATTGGAATCATTTTTTTCCTAAATTAATTTGATAAATGGTAACCTCCGTCAACATTAATTACTTGTCCAGTAATAAAGTTAGAGCAATTTGCTAAGAAATTAACAACATCAAACATATCATCAATATTACCATATCTTCCCATAGGAATATTTGTAATATTTATTTTTGATGAGTCCTCAGCTGGTTCATTTTCTATAACAATTGTACCTGGACAAATACAATTAACTGCAATATTAGGAGCCAATTCTCTAGCTAATGCTTTCGTTAATTGAATTACACCAGCTTTAGAGACATTATATGGAATTCTATTCTTCCAAATTTCAAGACCACCTATAGACGCAATATTTATGATTTTAGCATTTTTAGAAGCTATTTTGTTGAAATGTTTAGCGTTCAAAAATTGTGATTTAAGATTTGTATCCAATGTAAAATCCCATAAACTCTCTTCAATTTCATTTATTAAAGTAGCTTTGGGGTAAACTCCAGCATTGTTGATAAGTAGATCCAAAGTTACAAATTTATCTTTTATTTGTTCATAAGCATTTGCAATCTCATCATTATTTCTTACATCAGCTTTGATTTTCAAGCACTTAACTCCACAACTTAATATCTCATTTTTCGTTTTTTCAGCCATCATTTCAGATTGATTATAAGAAAAAGCAACATTCCAACCACACTTTGCCAATCTCAAAGCTAAGCCTCTCCCAATTCTTCTACCACCACCTGTAATAAAAACATTTTTCATTTGAATATATAAATTGTTAATAAATAGTAAAAATACTTAGTATTTATTTTTTGAAAATTTCCGATATTCAAAAATATGAATAATCAAATTAAAAATTGTATAATTGTAACTCTTTTAATTCTTTTTCTTTCTAATTACCTTTTTGCTCAAATTAAAACTTATAGAGTTTTTTTTAAAGACAAAGGGAAAAATATTGATCAAAAAGATTATAACAAATATATTGATACTTTGCATCAATTGAGTATTAAAGCTCTTGAACGACGACTAAAAGTACTTAATAAAGATAGCTTAGTTGGGTATGAAGACATTAGAATTAATCCAAAATATATTGATTCTGTCAAAAATTTAAATTGCAAAGTGTTACTTAAACTTAGATGGAGAAACTATATTGTAGTTTCAACTGACACTCTTAATTATAATAAAATCAAGGGTTTAAATTTTATTGATTCTATAATTCCTACTTCTAAAAAAATTGTTTTTAAACAAGCTATAGATAGTGTAAGTAAGCAAACTAGATATGATGAACTTGGAAAATTAGAATTAGAGGTTGGTGCTTACAAATATGGAAAGTCAAAGAACCAACTCAAAGCATTAAATATTCCAATTTTACATAAGTATGGTATAAATGGAAAAGGCGTTTTGTTAGGGTTTTTAGATACTGGATTTAGGTGGAAACTTCATGAATCACTAAAAGATACTAAAGTCATTGAAGAATATGACTTTTATCAAATGGATAGTAATACAGCAAATGATGAATTTGATTTGAGTAATCAAGATAATCATGGAACAGCTACATTATCTACAGTAGTTGGTTTTAAACAAGACTCTCTCATTGGAGCTTCAAACGAAGTTGATATTCTATTGGGTAAAACAGAATCTATGCTAAACGAATCACATTTAGAAGAAGATGCTTATGTTGCTGCGATTGAATGGATGGAAGCAAAAGGAGTTGATATAATTACTGGATCTTTGGGCTATTTTACTTTTGATGCTACTGATCAAAATTATATTAGAGAAGATTTAACTGGATATTCAACATTAATTTCTAAAGGAGTTAATGATTGTGTTAAGCGTGGAGTTATTTTCTTTACTTCTGCTGGGAATAATGGGCCAGGCGAAAACACAATTATTACTCCGGGTGATGCTGATTCAGCTATGACTATAGGATCATTAAGGGCTGATTCCAAAACTGTTTCGAGCTTTAGCTCTAGAGGTAAATTATTTAATGGCAAATTAAAACCTGATTTTGTTTGTGTAGGTGAAGAAATACAAATAGCATCAAGTTATAAACCATTTGAATATAAGTTGTCTAATGGAACATCTTTTTCAACACCAATATTAGCCGGTGGTAGTGCTTTAATTCTTTCATTATTTCCTGATTTAACTCCTAATCAAATGAGACAAAGTCTTTGTTTAAATAGTTCAAATAAACTCAATCCTACAAAAGATTTTGGCTATGGGTTACCAGATTTATTCAAAACTGCAAAATCGTTGGGGATTTTAGTAACTCCATTAAATACTTATCAAATTCAAAAATATCAAAGAGTTTTAAATTACTTGATAACTGATTATGAGATTCCTTATAAAAAATTATTTGTTAGGTTTGAAGGTAACCAAGAATTTAAACAATTTGATTTGTATAAGACATCACATCAATATCAATATGCTGCTGATATACCTTTGGAACTTTTCAATGATAAGAAGGCTGAAGCTTATTTAATAGTAAATGATGAATTTAGAACATATAGGTATCCAATTAAATCAGGTAATTATTTTGAAATTGAGCCAAGATCAATGCAAATTGAACGTGGAATTGATGAAAGTGAATTACCAAAAGTAGATGAAAGTCTTAATAATTCATTTACTTTGGCTGAAAAAGTTTTGATAAATGGTGATGATTTAGAGTTAAATGCAATAATTGAAGAAAGTACTGATATAAGTATTAAAGTTTATGATGCACTCGGAAAGTTAATTTTAGAAGATTATCTACCTCAAAGAGAAAAAGGAATATTAAATTATTCGGTATCTACTAAACAATTATCTAAAGGAGTTTATTTTTTAAAAATTTATAA
>JAPLFM010000094.1 GCA_026390675.1 Candidatus Kapaibacterium sp.
CTGTTCTTTCAAATATAAATATCTAGCCACTATCCAAAAAGGTATTTCAATAAAAGTACTGAAAAATTTCAATTAAATCCTATTTCAAGTCACAATTACAAGCCAAATTCAATACCTAAATAAATATTGCGTTCAGCTGCTGGAAAAAATTCCTTTCCAATTGCGTAAGCTGCATATCTACGATTAAGTAAATTATTTACCTGTCCGAATATTTTGATTTCTTTGAAATCTAAAATATTTTTGAATTTGTAATTAAGTGTAGCATTTAATAGGAAATAAGGATCTAAATTATTGTCTGCATAGCCTAAAGTATTTAAAACATTTAGGTTTGAATTTTGAAGGTTGCCAAGATTGTCAGTTTTCATTGCTCCAAGATATTTGCCATTTAAATATAAATTAAAATCTTGTACTGAATAATTTATACCAAAACCAAGCATAAATTCTGGGAAACCTGCAATATTATTACCTTTCAAACTAATTGCACTATTTGTTGTATCACTAGTTTTAACAATGTAATTCATTTCTAAAATTTCATTTTTACTAAAAGTAGTATTCATTGATAATTTCAAACTACCAAAGGAATCCATATTCAGTAAATAAGCTAGTTGCAATTCTAATCCATAATGCCTTGTTTTAGGTGCATTTACATCAAATGGATTACCGAATAAATCAATTTTGCCATTTCTAACTAATTCATCTTTGTATTGCATAAAATAACCGTTTGCTTGAAAAATAAAATTACTCTTTTTAATAGTATAACCTAATTCTATGTCTGTCATTGTTTCAGGTTTAGATATTGGATTTGAAAAGTTGTAAACTGTTTGTCCATTAATTACTTTATTTTCAAAACTTGGAGTCGAGCCATAGTGTACATTTTCAGCATAATATAAATTCAACATTCTAGGTTCTCTAGAAGTAATTGCAAATGAAGTAAATATATTATGATGCTCATCAATATTCCAATTTATTCCTGCTCTTGGATTGAAAAATGTATAATTAATATCAAAAATATTTGTTCCATTTGTGACAACGATATTTCCATTATAATCTTTGTAACTTGTGAAGTTATTTCCAGCTTTTTCATTTCTAATAGCATAAGTTTGATTTACTATTTGCAAATCAGCACTTAAAAACAAATTATCACTTAGTTTATATTGTTCTTTAATGAATGCAGAATAAATATCTCTTACACCTTCATAGCTATAAAATTTAAATTCAGAATCAAAATATGCAGGCAAGTCTTGTCCAAATTTCAATTTTCCCCAATGACTTGAGCGATGCCATCTCATTTCAATCCCAGCAGTAAATTCTCCATTATCGTGTTTCCAAGTTATTTTTGGTATCCAACCACCTTGTTTATTGCTTACATATCCTCTAATCAAAGTATTATTTACCCCTTTTGCATTCGGGAATCCATTAAGTGAATCAATATGTAAAGTTGAAGGTGCAAAATTACCTCCAGCATAATCAAAATAACCTTCACTCGAATAGAAAAATAATGTTGACTTGAAACTTATATTATTACTTGCTTTGTAATCATTTAAAATTTCAAAATGAGGTTGAGAAAATTGTTCAATTTCATTGGAATTTCTTTTTGTAATATACTTTAAATTTTTGCCAGTACTATCATAAGAAAAATACGAGTAATTTGCTCTACGTAATGTATCATTATAGGTATAACTTTTAGGTACACCCATATATGATAATCCATCATCTTGAGAGCCACCATAAGCATTGATTTGAGTAGTCAAATTATCATCAAACCTAACTGCCGAAAGGAAGTAGCTATTCAAATTAGCCCAAGATTGATCTCTATATCCTAATGAATTTATTCTTCCAATTTTTCCATAAAAAGCATATTTACCATCAACCAAACCTGATGAATATTCGAATTTGAATTTGGACATAACTGAATTATTTGTATTCTCATTTGCAAAGCTTTGCCAACCATTACCTGTTGAAAGTCTAAATCCTAAATTATTAACAAAATTTGATGTTGTTAGGTTAATACTTCCTCCAATTGCAGCGGCTCCATAATCTGCAAGTCCAGCTCCTCTTTGCACTTGTATATTTTCAAGTGATTCATTAATATCTGAGAAATTAATCCAATATACATTGTGATCTTCAGGATCATTTTGTGGAACTCCATTGATCATAACAGCAATTCTCCTTTGGTCAAATCCTCTCATATTAATATTTGAATATCCTACTCCCAATCCACCTTCAGAATATGAAACAATTGAAGGTAATTCACCCAAGAGCTGAGGTAAATCTTTAATCAAAGACTTATCTTTAATTTCATTTCTTTCAATATTATTGAAAGGAACTGGTGATTGGCGTTCGATAGCTTTACTTGTAGTAACAGTAATTGCTGGTACGTTTTGAACTTTTGTAGAATCAACAATACTATTTTTAGCTAATATGACATTGCTAAATATAAATGAAAAGACACAAAGCAATAAGCTTTTAGAAATTAGAAAGTTTTGCATAAATGCTCCAAGAAATTAAAAATA
>JAPLFM010000198.1:0-2780 GCA_026390675.1 Candidatus Kapaibacterium sp.
TTCTCTTTTTTCTTCTGAAATTGAAAGTAAATTTAATTTTAAAGAAAAAGCACCGTTTATTGATTATATTGGATGTGTTATAGCCAATAATAATATTATTTGTTATGGTACAAATTCAAGTTATGTTATTTCTAGCGATGAAGGATATACTTGGAAACAAGGCAAAATAGCAACTGTTGGAACAATTGTAAAGTTAGAATATGTTGATAGTATGATTTTAGGTTTTTCACTTGAAGGACATTCAATTAAGTCAACTGACTTTGGTAAAACATGGCAAATTAATCAATTAAATATTATTGATAGTGCTTATGATGTTCAATTTGACAGTGGATATTTTTTTGTCAGGGGGTATAATTCAATTTGTGTTATTGATAAATCATTCAATTTAATTTCAAAATTTAAAGATTCTATATTAACTAGATCATACAAAATGTTTAATACTAATTTGCTTAGTAGAAACTATATTAATATAATAGAAAATTATATTTATTTTGATAATACAACAAGTAAATTGATTTCATTAAATAAAATTGATTTTATAAATAATAAAATTGTATTAGATAGCTTAGTAATTTGCGATACTTGCAAAAATGGAGTATCAGGAATAATAGAAATTAATGGGAAATTAATTTTTAGTATTTATATGAATAATCCAACAGACAAAAAAAACACATTGTTATATGAATATAATACCAAAACAAAGACAATTAAAGAACTTACAAACGAAGAATTTACAAGATTCAGAAGCAAAACCTTTTATTTAAAAAATGAAATGTATCAAGCTTATAAAGATTATTCGGGTAAATATCCATATGAATACTTTAAACTGAATTTAAATAAATTTAATAAAATTAAAGATACTCTAGAATCATTTAGCACTTCAGAAATTTTACCTACATCTATCTCAAGTGTCAATGATTTGAAATTATTTAGAGATAGTATTTTAATTGCCGTTATGTCCAAAAAAACAATTATGATATCAAGAGATTTAGGCAAGAATTGGGAAACTATTTCAACAAACAATATTACAATATATGAAAATTGTACAATTGAAAGTGATTCGTTAAAATTATTTTATGACAAATTTGTAATATTTAAATCATTTGATGATAATATAACATTTAAAAATCAGGTATATAACAGTAATAGTTCTGCAATTAAGAAACTAAGTGCTTTAAAAACAAGATATATTGATAAATCAGGTAAGATTGTTATGATTTTTACAGTATCGTCTGACCCAGATAACAATGTGGCTATTTCAAATGATTTTGGTAAAACTTATGAATTTAAAAATCAAACCTTATTGAATTATAGTGGTGGAGACTATAATTATTTTAATAAAGTTGATGACAAATTTATTAATATTATTAACTTCAACCCACATTATAAAGAATTTAATAAAAATTATTTTCATTTTTCAAAATATAATGAAAATATGGATTATTTATCAAAACAAACAGATTCTATTAATTATATTCACACTGCAGTATTTAAAAATGAAACAACTGGTTTCCTAATCTCTACATTAAATGATTCATTAGGAGGAAGGATAGAAATACTTCAACACAATGAATTACAAACAAAATGGGATAGAAAAACAACCCAAAAAATTAAAATCCCATTAACTACTAAAGGTACTTTTAGTTTAATAGTGAATGAAATCGGTATTAGCAAAGATAGTGTAATAATTGTTTATCAATATAATTTGTTTACTTCTGATACTACTTTTACAAATGTGTTTTTGTATGACAATAAATCAGAAAAATTTGAAACAATTTATCAAAATGCTAATTTAAATTCAAAACCAAATATTTTCTTAGATTTTAAAAGCAAGTTTATCATTGCAGGTATGAATTTTTATATGGAGAATAACAATAGAAACAATTTGCTAGATTGGAAAATTTATACAGTCAAAGATAGTAGTAATTGGTCTTGGTCTAAAGCATCAGAAGATGAAAAGTATTATCTTGTTAACTACTCAAGTTCAACTATTCCTGCCTCGACTTATAAATTAACATTAAGTTCAAGTTCTAAAATTGAATCTCAAACAGAAGATCAAACTTACTTCTATTCATATCCACCTTTCCCTATACCAGCAAAGAATGAGCTTAAATCATTGATTTATTGGGATATGAGCTATAATATAGATGATTCTGAAATTGGAGTTTATGATATTTATGGAAATAAAGTTGCGAATAGAGAAAAGATAGGCATTAGCAAACTAAATGGATATTCAGGTTATCTTACTTGGGATTGCTCTGGAGCTAGTACAGGTGTTTATATGATACAAATTAAACATGGCACTAATACTCATAATATTAGAGCTATGGTAGTCAAATAATTATGAATTATGAATTATGAATTATGAATTATGAATTATGAATTATGAATTATGAATTATGAATTATGAATTTAAAGCTATTCTGTAACGAATAGCTTTTTTTTGTCTATTTTGAATTCAAAAATAGTAATTTTGCATATTTTTTTATTATAAAACTATTAATATTTTATGAAATACATTTTAATACTGATCTTATGCCCTCTATTAGCAATAAGTGCTAACATCAACACTCCTGAAAATCAAGAAATTCTTAAAAAATGAAATTAAAAATTTATAGTAAGGAATATAAGAATAATGAGTTGAGACGAATTATATCAAAAAAACTTTGTTTAATGATCATTCTACTTTCACAACTCAATTGTAAAAAACATAAAAACTTCTCCACATTATCTAAATTGTTATAAACAAATGGTTTTTTTTATTTAATTTTGTTAAATGT
>JAPLFM010000198.1:2902-38845 GCA_026390675.1 Candidatus Kapaibacterium sp.
TTGAATTAACTATATGTAAATGTAGCGTTTTTGCTAGTTTATTGCATATAATGGCTAAATATATACTTTCTTTGTGCTAAAAACTAAACATCTGTAAACTTATGGACATTTGGGCTGATTTTAAGCAACGAAGAGATGATGGAAACTCTAAGGTAATGGAAGCTGATTTTCTACCTTTTAAGAGATTCTATAATTTAGATACACTTGCTTATCAAGAAGGTGCAATTAATGAAAAGAGCAAAGAATTAATTGGTCTTGCTTGTTCATTGATACTACGTTGTAATGATTGCGTGCTTTACCATATAGAAAGATGTTTTTTGACTGGAAGCAATAAAAGTGAAATAACTGAGGCAATGAATATTGCATTAGTTATTGGTGGATCAATAGTTATACCTCATTTGAGGTTTGCATATCAAGCAATTGCAGAATATAAAGAAAATTAAATGATTAGGATTAAATTTTTATGTTAAATAAAAACTCTAATGATATATCAATTATGTTAAAAAGACTTCAAGAAGCCAAAAATGAGCTTTTAGATGTTTTAGATGATTGGCATTATATGAAACATATATTAAAACCTCGATTAGATTTTACTTATGATGCTATTTTTGGGGATTATGAATTCGAATTAAATTTAAGAATTAATCACGCTGTTGAGCTTGATAGAAGAATAGAAATTATTTCTTTTAAATTAAACAAAGGCGAACAAATCAATCCTAAAACATTAAAGTCAATTAATAATATTGTTGAAAGAGAAAATAAAAATAAAAGTGAACTATCTAATAATTGGAATTTTAAACAGAATCAATCTTCAAATCCAGAAGAATTATCTACACTTTATAGACAATTAGTAAAAAGAATTCACCCTGATGCTGCTGGCGAAAATAATGATTTATTTCAATATTGGGAAAATGTTCAAAGCTCTTATAAAACTGGTGATTTGAATAGAATAAAACTTTTTTATCAAACAATTTGCAAAGAAGTACTATCAGATTTGCAGAATAATCAAGACGAAGAAAGGATATTACGAAATGAAATTGCTTCAATTGAAACTAATATTATTCAGGAAAAGAAGAAAATTGATAAATTGAAAACTGAAGAGCCATTCTGTTTTCAAGATAGATTTAAAGATAATCATTGGGTTCAAACTAGAATTAAATTAATTCAAGATCGTATTTTGAATACCGAAATGAAAATTCAAAGAAACAAAAGATATATTTCAAGATTTGATAAAACTGAACCTTCATCAATTTATTTTAAAAGTCAAAACTCAAATAGTTCTTACAAACAAAGTTACGCTTCGTAAAATATAATTCTATTTAATTATACTAGCAAGGGCGAGTGATATCCTTTCTGATGCTATCATTTTAATATTTACTTTTTTTGTGAATTTTTCAGCATTTAGTTTTGGTACAATTACATTTTTGAAACCAAGTTTTTCAGCTTCAAGTACTCTTTGTTCAAAATTTGATACAGAACGCACCTCTCCAGTTAAACCTATTTCACCTATTATTACTGTGCTTGGAGCAATAGTTTCATCTCTAAGTGAGCTTACTAATGCTGATGCTACTGCCAAATCTACTCCAGGGTCATTCAATGATACTCCTCCAGCAATATTTACAAATACATCATTTTTGAAAAATCTACTGCCTAATCTTTTTTCTAATACTGCAAGTATCATTTGAAGTCTTCGCAAATCAAAGCCAGTTGCAGTTCTTTGAGGGACTGCAAAACTTGTTGGAGTAACAAGAGCTTGGATTTCCAATAAAATCGGTCTAGAACCTTCTATTGTAGCTGCAATTGCAACTCCAGATTCTTCAGTCTGCCTGCGAGATAAAAATATTTCGGATGGGTTCTTCACTTCTTCTAAGCCATGCTCATTCATATCGAAAATACCGATTTCATTGGTTGAGCCATAGCGATTTTTTAAAGTTCTTAATATACGGTAAGAGTAAGTTCTTTCACCTTCAAATTGCAAAACACAATCCACCATGTGTTCAAGCATTTTAGGTCCAGCAATTATACCTTCTTTGGTTACATGACCAATTATAAAAATTGTTTTACCACTTTGTTTTGCTGTTTGCATCAATAGGGCAGTACATTCTCTCACTTGATTAAATGAACCTGGAGTTGAATCAACATAATCGCTATATACAGACTGAATTGAATCAACTACAGCAATTTGACAATCAGAATTTTTTATAGTTGAAACAATAGTTTCAAGATTAGTTTCAGACATTAGATTTAAGGTATCAGGTATATTTTTTAACCTATCAGCTCTATGTTTTATCTGTTGTAAAGATTCCTCTCCAGTAATATATAATGGATTGTTATTAATAAGATTAGCACACATTTGCAGAGTCAGTGTTGATTTGCCAATTCCTGGGTCACCTCCTATTAATATTAAAGAGCCGGGTACAATTCCACCACCTAATACTCTATCAAATTCACCAATATTAGTTTTAATCCTAAATCCACGCTCATTTGAAATTTCACCTAATGAAAAAATCTCGCCCTTTCTTGCTCTAGTAGTTCTCAATTCCTTTTTTTGATCATTTGCAGATTGTGTATCTTCTTCAAATGTATTCCAATCATTACATTGCGGACATTTACCTAACCATTTGGCAGTTTTATAACCACAATTTTTGCAATTAAACGATGTTTTTATCTTCATTTTATGTTTTTGTTTAATATTTTTTAACAAATTTAAATTTAATTTTTGGAATTAATAACTATATTTCATAATTTTAATAAATATTAACATCTTTTAGTGAGTATTAATTTGAATTTATCAGTTGATCCATTTATTTTAGAGCTTTTACCAGAATTTATTGAAAGCTGGATTTCGGATATGGGGAATTATAAAACACTGCTTGAAACTAAAAATTCAACAGATTTATACCGACTAGCCCATACTTTAAAAGGTTCTTGTTTCCAATTTGGTTTAAACGAAATTGCAGAGCTTGGGGTTGAGCTTCAAGGAGTTGCAAAAGCAGAAGATTTTGAAAAAGCTGCAACTTATGAAGCAAAATTGAATGAAAAGTTTTTAGAAGTTAAAAACTACTTAGATGAACAAGGTATAAAGTAAAAAATGTTTTATAAATTTGAGAAATTAATGAAATCTATTCTTATTTTAATACTTTTGACTTTTTTTAGTATTAACCTAAACTCTCAAGTAAGAATTGCAGTTTTACCATTTAAAAATATGGATGGTAAAATGAACAAGAATATTTGGTGTTATAATCTTCAAGATACAATTTATAAAGAATTGGTAAAAGCAGATCCAGAGAAAAAATCTTATATCATTGTTTCACCTGATTCACTTGAAGATGAATTAGCAAAATTAAACCTTGACCCTTCCAATCCTCAGTATGAATCTGATGTATGGAAAGCTGTGGCTAATCTTAAAATTAAAAAAGTTGTAATGGGTAATTTTAATTTAAGAGGGGAAAGTCGCTTCTTAATGAATGTTTATATTTTTGATGCTAAAATGAAACTTGCTGATTCTAAAAATCAAATCAGAGACTTATTTAGAGATGAAAAAGAACTTTATACAACTGTTCCAGAAATAATGAATGCTATTTTGCCTGGGCTTATTAAAAAATGAGTTTAAATAGTAAAAATATTGTTTTAGGTGTTTGTGGTTCAATATCAGCATACAAATCTCCTATGCTTTTAAGGGAGCTAGTGAAAAAAGGTGCTAATGTAAATGTTGTTATAACTGAATCAGCAAAGGAATTTGTTTCTCACAAAGTGCTTTCAAATTTAAGTCGCAATTCTGTAATTTGTAATATGTTTGACGAAACAAATCAAAATGATGGTTCTTGGCATATTTCTCTTGCTCACAAAACTGATTTGATGATAATTGCACCTTGTTCAGCTACTTCTTTAGGCAAACTAGCAAATGGTATTTGTGATAATGCTTTAATTGCATTAACAATTGCATTGCCACATAATATTCCTATTCTTATAGCTCCTGCTATGGATACAACTATGTGGGAAAGCAAAGCTGTACAAAGGAATGTTGAAACTTTAATAAGCTATGGCTATCAAATAATCCAACCAGAAGTTGGTGAACTTGCCTCTGGTATTATAGGCAAAGGTCGTTTACCTGAAATTGAATCTTTAGTTTTTAATATTGAAGAATTACTAAAAAAAAAAATTAGTTCAAAACTTTCTGGTAAAAAAGTATTAATTACAGCAGGACCTACACTTGAAAAAATAGATGATGTAAGATACATTTCAAATCATTCTTCTGGTAAAATGGGATATTCACTTGCCATTGCTGCTCAAGAAATGGGTGCAAATGTTACTTTAATTTCAGGACCTGTTAATATACCAATACCTGACTCAATCAATATTATTAATATAAATTCAGCACAAGAAATGTATGATGAAGTTATGAAAGTACAATCGGAAAATGACATTTTAATAATGTGTGCTGCTGTTTCTGATTTTACTCTAAAAGATACTTTCAAAGGTAAAATAAAAAAAGGAAATGATGAATCTCTTATTTTAAAATTGGATAGGACAAAGGATATTCTTGCAGAATTAGGTGAAATCAAAACCTCAAAACAAACATTAATTGGGTTTGCTTTAGAAAGTGATAATGAAATTGAAAATGCTAAAAGCAAATTAATAAATAAGAAATGTGATTATATAATTTTAAACTCTTCCAACAAAGAAAATTCTGGCTTTGGGGGTGACAAAAATACTGTAACAATTTTAAGTAAAACTAAAGAAATAAAAAGCTTACCTACTATGTCAAAAAGCAAATTAGCTTTTGAAATATTTAATGAAATCATTTAATTTAATTACCACTTATAAAAACTATCTACCTTGTTATTAATTTTAACTAAATACATCCCACTTAAATAATAACTCAAATCAACATCCAATTCATTAGTTCCAATCGAAATAGATTTTTCATATATTTTGTTTCCTAAAATATCAAATATTATAATAATATTGGTTTTTTCAGATTCATTTGAAAACTTGATTTTTAAATTGTTTTGTGCTGGATTGGGTGAAATTAATATTTCTGATTTGTGTGACAATTCATTTTCTATTGAAGTATTCATTCCAAAGTCCGATAATTTACGTTTGTATACTCCAAAACCCCAAGTATAAGAATATATATAATCTCCAATTATTGCCAAGTCGTTTTTGACATTATTGGGTAGGTTCATTAATTCTTTTTTCCATGAATCACCATAATTTGTTGAAATATATATTTGGTAACCATCTCCAGCAATTATTTCATTGTTGTATTTTAGTAAAGAAGTTACTCCACCAATTGTATCAATATTCACCCAAGATTTATTGTTATTATTCGACTGATAAAACTTGTAACCATCAAACCCTACAAAAAAGTATTTATCAAATGTTAAAATGGCTCTAGCATATCCAAAACTAAAACTTGATGAAACTGTCCCCCAGCTTTCACCAAAATTTGTTGTAAGCATTATTTTATCATTTTCTGGACCTACATAAAAAGTATTACCATTTACAAAAGTAGCTGGTATTGAAACAACATTACGTTCAAAAATAATTTTGTTGTTCCAGCTTTGACCGAAATTTGTAGAAACAAAAACTGAATACAAAGACGAGGCAAATATATAATCACCAACATTATCAATTTTATAAATACTTGTAAATGAAGAATCTATGTTATATAAAGTCCAATCTTCTCCATTATTTTTGGATATATATATTCCTTTTTCTGTTCCTATATAGACATTGTTTTTTAATGATAGTATTGATAAAATATATTTAGATTCCAAACCTTTACTTTTATCATTCCATTTAGTTCCATTATCATTTGAAAAATAAACTTTACCACCATTTGTTCCAATCAAAATAGTCTTAGAAGTTGTGTCGTAAGAAAAACATCTAATTATTCTATCGTTAATATTTCTACTACTCCAAGAAATACCATTATCACTAGAATAATAAAAGCCATCACTTTTAGTACCTACAAATACATTATTTAAGAAACTAGAAATTGATGTTATATTCTTATCAATACTACTCTTTATCCAATTATCTCCATTATTTGTTGAAGCATAAAGTCCATTACTAGTTCCTGCAAAGATAGTATTAGTATTTGTATACAAAGTTTGAATATAGTAATCTTTTATCCCGTTGTTTTTTGATTGCCAATTCTTTGAATTGTTGTTTGAAGTGTATATACCTCCTCCTTTAGTACCTGCATAAATAATATTATCTTTGATTGTTAAAGTTTGAATATTGGTGTTTATTATATTCGAACTATATTTTATCCAATTATTTCCATTATTTGAACTTAAATATATACCATCATTAGTTCCAATATAGCAATTTGAATCAATTAAAGCAATAGAAAAAACTTCTAAATTTTCAATACCGTTATTTTTTGATTCCCATGAATTACCTAAATTAGTTGAAATATAAAATCCATTATTTGTACCTGAATACATTATGCTTTTATCACCAACTTTTATAAAATTAACATTTATGTTTTCTAATTGTTGATTGTTCTTATATAAATAAAATCCAATATCATTTTGTATTATACCTTGGTTTTTCATTCCAACATAAATTTGCGAATTATAAGTTACAAATGTATTTATTTTATAAAAAGAATTCATTTTACCTTCTTGTACCCATGTAATTCTCATTTACCCATGTTGCTCCATTATTAGTAGAAGTATAGAACCCAATATCTGTTCCAGCATAAATTTTATTATTATTAAATTCAAGACAATTAATTGAAACATTTGGAATCCCATTATTTATTTGCTCCCACTGAGAATATGAACATGAAAATGATATTAATATGATCAATGTAATATTTTTTATAGAATTTTTCATAAAGGATTACTCTTTTATTGAATTTAAAATGTGAAAATTATTTAATTTTATTATATGACAGACTTAATTTTTTATAATGGTATAGATAAGGAGGATTCATTGAAATAACTTCTACGCCAGATGGAAATGATATCTTAGGTTTAATTATACCAGTAGTATCATTTTGTATAGTTTTCAAATCCAAATAAGCAGTTATCATATCAGGAGTAACCTTTTCAATTTGGTTTATACCGCCTCTTAATGTAATACTAATAATTTCAGGCTTTATTATATCTTTATTTCTGTAATTTCCCCAATCAATATTAATAGGAACATCATTAAATGTTGCTTCAGCAATTCTTTGAACATTTATACTAACAGCTACTTGATTACTTGAAAGTTTGAGTATAGTTCTAATTGAATCAGAAATAAATATATTAGTAACAAATGATTTTCGCACATTATCAAAAGTTACTTTATTTGTTGAAATAAAGCTTAAACTTTTTAAAATCTTTTCATTACCTTTTACTTTTATTTTTGAAGGTTTAACTAAATAATCTCCAACAACTGTATATCCAGGAGCAGTTTTTATTTCAATATTTGGCTTAACTTCAACAAAACTTTCGCTTATTGGACCTGTTTTTAAACTTAATGTTTCAGGAATCACTTCTTTAGCCTCAACATTTACCAAATTTTCTAATGATTTAACAATTACAGATCTATTTATTAAATAAAAGTTGTCTTTAATATCAGTACCATCTAGATTGATATTGCACAATTTATTATTGTTAAAAAAAATCAAATTAAATAAATGCCAACCTGTTCCTTTTACTTCAACATTTATTTCAACTGGGAGCGAATTTTCAATTGCTCTATTTTGAGGTACATTTACAATCAGAGGTACTTGAACTAATGTTACATAGGTTTCATTCAAACTTGCATAAGCCCACAATGCTACAGCAAAAATAATAGAACCATAAACTGACTTTGAAAAAAGTAATTTACGGATAATCGATTTTTTTTCTTTAGTATTATTTAGCTCTGGTTGCATTTTATGAAGCCTGCAATTTGTTAATTTCACTTGTTAGTAATTTTATCTTTTGCAATATACCAATTTCTAAATTAGCATCTATGTTTTTCAAACTTAAAGTCAAACTTTCTCTTTCCTCTATTAGTTTTGACTTCTTTAATTTGTTAATACTATCGCTTATTATTCTTTTCCAATTGGTCTCACTAGATATTTCGGCAGTTTTCTTCCAACTATCGCTTGGACTTTCATTTATAATAGCTATTCCTAATAAAAGTTCTTTTGATTCTTCATTTAGTTCTTGAGACAATGAAATAGCATCTAAAATACTTGAAGTTCCATCAAAATGTAAAGTAGCAAGTAAAGCCAGAAGTGACTTTCCATTCTCTGTTGTAAACAAATCAGTATCAACATGATGAATATCAAAAATTTCTTCTAACTCTTTAAATCCAAGCAAACAATATCTAATTATATTTAATTCTTCATTTTTTAAACTATCACTTAATATTTTTTCTTGTCTAATTCTATTTGCTGATTCTTGTTCTAAATCAGTATTTTTAATTAAATTTAAATCTTTGGATTCTTTTTTTCTGAATTCAACATATTTGGATTGTTCAATTTCGCTTTTTTCTTCATAAACTCTACGAAGTTGAGTTTCACTCAATTCAAACTTTTCCGCTAATTCTCTAATAAACAAGTCATGTTGCAATCTATCAGGTATTTTAGAAATCAAATTAATCAATTCACGAGTTGCTTTAGCTCTACTTGCTGGAGTTTTTAACAAGTTCTTTTCTTGATAAAGTTTAGCTTTGTATTCTATAAAGGTAATCGCTTTTCTAAAGAAAATATTAAACGTATTTACACCACTTTTCCGAACAATGCTATCTGGATCTTCACCTTTAGGTAATTCAACAATAAGAATATTAAATCCAAGATCAATTGCTAATTCAATTCCTTTTTCTGTTGCTTTTTGTCCAGCATTATCACTATCATAAATAAAATAAATGTTTTTAGTAAGCTTTAGTAGAGCAGATAATTGATCTTGAGTTAAAGCTGTACCACTAGAAGCAACAACATTTTCTATTCCAGCTTGGTGCAATGATATTACGTCAGCATAGCCTTCAACCAAAATCACACTATCTTGATTTAATATTGCCCTTTTAGATTCAAACAAACCATAAATTTCTTTTCCTTTATGGTAAACTAATGTCTCAGGAGAATTTAAATACTTAGCACCATCTTTGTTTTCTTCATTTAAATCCCTTGCTCCAAATCCTATTATTCTACCTACCGAATTTCTGATTGGAAACATTGCTCTATTTCGGAATCTATCATAAAAGTTACCATTATCTTTTTTGATTATTAGTCCAGCATCTTCAAGAGTAATATTATCAATATTTTGACTATGTAATGATTTGAGTGTATAATCCCAAGAATCTGGAGAGTAACCTAATTTAAATTTACTAATTGTATCTGATAAAAAGCCACGTCTTTGGAAATATTTAATTGCTAGGCTTTTTTCATCATCAAACATAGCTTTAATATATAAATCAGTTGCAAGTAAAAGGGATTCCAATATTTGATCTCTTTTAGAAACTTCTTTTATAAAATCAGGATTGGAACTCGACTCAATAGAAATACCAATTCGTTTGGCAAGGAATTCAATAGCTTGGGGAAAAGTTACTGATTGATTTTCCATTACAAAAGAGTAAACATTACCACTTTTACCGCATCCAAAACATTTGTAAATTTGTTTTTCTGCACTTACATTAAATGATGGAGTCTTTTCATTATGAAATGGACATAATCCTTTATAATTACGACCAGCTTGTCTTAAATGAACAGTCTCTCCTATCAAATCAATTATGTTAGTCTGTTCCCTTATTGAATCTATTATATCTTGAGTATATGTGCTCAATTATTTTTTTGTCTTTGTTTGTGAGTCTTCTTTAAGAAGAAATCCTGAGCAGAAAATTGTTTTTCACCATCTTTTGGGCTAATTTTTTCATATTCACCACTTTCTAAAAGTCTCCAAGAGTTAGTATTATCTGACCAATAGCTTTCTAAGATTTCTTTAAGTTTTTTAGTATTTCGTTTCTCATAAATTGGAATTTCTAGTTCAACCCTTTGATGTAAGTTCCTTGTCATCCAATCTGCACTAGAAATATAATATTCTTCATTACCATTATTTTTGAAATAAAAAATTCGACTGTGTTCTAAAAATCTTCCTATTATACTTCTTACTTCAATAT
This sequence comes from Candidatus Kapaibacterium sp., assembly GCA_026390675.1. Taxonomy (GTDB): domain Bacteria; phylum Bacteroidota; class Ignavibacteria; order Kapaibacteriales; family UBA2268; genus JAPLFM01. The sequence continues at coordinate 13,013 of JAPLFM010000198.1, forward strand.
TTTCACTAATACCTTTGATTCCTGGTTTTAAACAGCATACTCCTCTAACTAATAGTTTGATTTTAACACCTTTTTGAGAAGCTTTATATAATGCTTGTATTACTTCTTTATGAGCTAAAGCATTCATTTTTGCAATTATTTCCCCTGGGTTTTCTTTAGTACTTTTATCAGCTTCTCGATTAATCATTTTAATTATTTCTTGTCTTAGATTAATTGGTGCTACATGGAATTCTTTCCAATCTTTAAAGTGAGAAATGCCAGTTAGATAATTAAAAAGAGTAACTGCTTCTTTAGCAAAACTATCCTTTGCAGTAAACAATGCTACATCTGTATAAAGCTTAGCTGTTCCTTGGTTATAGTTGCCTGTTGATATATGAAGGTAAGTTTTTAATTTATTGTTTTCATTTCTAACTACCATAGCTATTTTGCTATGTGTTTTAAGTCCACTAACTCCATAAATTACGTGAACACCAGATTGCTCTAATTCACGAGCCCATATTATATTATTTTCTTCATCAAATCTAGCTTTTAGTTCAACAAAAGCAGTAACATTTTTGCCAAGTTCTGCAGCCTTTTGCAATGCTTTTATTATTAATGAATCGCCACCTGTTCTGTATAATGTGATTTTAATCGCATAAACACTACTATCTAATGCTGCAGCTTCTACAAACTTAACCGTACTAGAAACAAATGAATCAAAAGGATGATGAACTAAAATATCTTGCTTTTTTATTTCATCAAACAAATTTGAGTTTTCAACTTGAAAACCTAAATTTGTTATTGGTTTAAATGACTCATCTTTTAATTTTGGATGATCTATTTTCATTAGACTCATAAAATCTGGTAAATTTAGTGGTCTATTTACTATATAAATATCATCTTTTTCTAAATCTAAAACATCTGAAAGTAATTTTAAAAGATGTGCAGGCATTTTGTGATTTACTTCTAATCTTACTGGATCTTTTCCCCATCTGCGTAACTTAATTTGCTCTTCAATTTCAGAAATCAAATCTTCTGCTTCATCTTCAGCAATTTCAATATCTGCATCACGAGTAATTCTAAAAGTATTAGCTTGTTCAATAATTAATCCGGGAAATAAATTTTCAGCAAATTCTTTAATTATACTTTCGATTAATACATAATTTTCATCTGGTCTGCTTTCAAGTTTTAAAAAACGAGGTAAATTCATTGGAATTTGTAAAAAAGCCAAACTTGTTTCTTCGTTTTTCTTTTCGGGATCTTTGATAATAAATGCAATATTCAAACTTCTATTTACTAATCTTGGAAAAGGGTGGGATGCACTTAGTATTAATGGAGTTAATAAAGGGAAAATACTATCAAAAAAGTAATCTTTAAAATATTCCTTATCTTTTTTCATCAAATTTTCAGATCTCAAAACGTGAATACCATGTTTAGAAAGTTCAGGTAGAATTTCTTTAATAAGTATATCTTCTTGAAGTTTGTAAATTGGTAAAAGCTGTTTTCTGATTTCTAATAATTGTTGCTCTGCTGTTTTGCCATCATAAGATAAATAATTAATTCCTGCTGCAACTTGACTTTTAAGCCCAGCTACTCTAATCATAAAAAATTCATCTAAATTGGAACTAAGAATTGTCAAAAACTTAAGTCGTTCTAAAAGTGGGTGCTTACTATTTGCACCTTCTAAAAGTACTCTTCTATTAAATTCGATTAAACTTAATTCTCTATTAAAATAATATTTTGAATCACTTAGGTCGTGTTGTTTGATATCTTTATCCATATTGCTTTTTGATTTTATACAATTTGCAATTTAATCATTTTCGTTGACTTAAAATAGAATGAAATTCTAATATAAATTGAATTAAATAAGTTTTATTTAATATTTTTAGAAAAATGTAAAACTCTGTCTATAATTTACTCTTTGTAACAATGAGCAGAATCCTACTCATTGAATTTTAGCTTTCATTTATTTATTAAAGTAAACTAATTTCTCAATAAATGCTTACATAAGAATAAAAAATATTGGAAAGATATTTTAGATGTCATATAATTCTAAAAATTACATTAGGCTAATGATTATTTGGAAAAGTAAATGGCTGAATTAATTAAATACTTATTTTAGTTCAGTTCTTTTCACTTCATTTAAGAAATTTAAATAAAGTGAATTTAGGAATTGTATTAGAAAACATAATCGTTTTTATCTATAAGTTCTATATGATATTTTCAAAAACTTACGGGTGAAAACTGAATAAATTAAAAGTAAATTCCTGCAGTTAATGAATAGAATTTCTTTAATTCTTCACCATCAAGTCTTCCAATTACATTTGGTTGATTAATTTTAGCTTCTAAAAAAAATTTAATCAGTATTAGATTACCTTCAGCACCAACACCAAATCCATAGCCCATTCTATTTTGAACTTCAGATTCTTGGTAACTAATAGGTAAAGCTGTAGAAGAATTACCAATTTTAATATCAGTTGAATATGTAATGTAATTGTAATCTATTTCACCATTTAAGTAAATTTTTACAACTTTCATGTTAAGAACATTAAAATTTATTCCAGCAGACAAAGGTATAATATTCTGAACTGTATTTAATTGAGGAAATGTTTTACTTGGATTAGTTGGATCAGTTATAGTAAGAGTATTTTGAGTAAATCTATGAATTCCAAATCCACCATAAATATCAATGATTGGCAGTAAAGTAGTGCGAATAGTAACTCCCAAATGATAACCTGAGCTAGTTTGGTCAGTAATTTTAGAAAGCAAGTTAGATTTGGAAGTATCAGTCAAATTACCATAAACTTTATCAAAATCACCACTTGGAACAGAAATCCCAACTTTAAAACCAAAATCAATTGGACCTGCAGCAAACAGATTTAATGCACTAAAGCAAAATACTATCACTATTTGTTTTGTTATTCTCAAAATATCACCTAATAATTAAAATATTTTTGCTATTTAAATGTTATACAAATTTAAAATTAATAATTTAATAAATTCAATTAAATTTTGATTAAATTTATCACATTCGGGGGAATTGTGCAAAAGAAAAGCCTAACCATTTTATTATTTGTTCTATTTAATCTCAGCTATTCATTTTCAGCTGATAAAATTCTGCCATTTAATATGGGTCTTTATTTAGGTGGGAATTTGAATATGCACAATCCTAATTTCACTTCTAATACATTTACAAATCTTTCAAATAATGTGAATTTTAGTAATAGTAAAAACAGTTTTGGTTTAAATGTTGGTGCAATTTTTAATTATCCATTTAATTCGATTTTTACTTTTTCAGGTAGAATAGGATATAATGCTTTAGGAACGGATCTAGTAAAAAATGATAATACATTACTATCATCTTTGGGATATTTAGAAATATCTCCGACTGTTAAATTTGACAAAATTATTCCTATTGATAATATATATCTACTTGGTGGGCTAGAAATAGGTATTCCTATTACCAAATCATATTCTATTAATTCTTCAACTAATACAGTTGTTCCTATCTCTGATTTGCCAGATGCTAATCTTAGAATTGCTGCAGTAATTGGTGCCGGATATAATTACGAAATAAAAAAGAATTTGTATCTATCTCCTGAAGTTAGTTTTAGATTACCTTTTTCAAAAGTTTCAAACAATTCATATTTTAATTCATGGGATATACCTCAGTTGAGACTTGGTGTAAATTTGACTTTTGGATTTGGTAAAAATGATGATCTTGTAGAAAGTACTAATTCTCCATTTGATGTTGGGTTTAGACAAGTAAGAGCTTATGATAAAAATGGCAACAAGTATGACGTAAAAAAGATATCAGTAGAACAAGTACAATATACTGAACTTTTCCCATTACTTAATTTTACATTCTTTGACGAAAATTCTAGTGAGCCAAACCCAAAATATATTAAACTTTCAACTGATAATGAAACTGGTAAATTTTCAATTAATGCACTTGAACCAAATTCAACAGATATTAATAAAAACACCCTTGATATTATTGGAACTAGAATGCAAAAGCTAAAAAATGCTAATTTGCTTATTACAGGAACTAATGATAATATTAATGAAAAAAACAATATAGAACTTTCTAAAAAAAGATGCGAAATTGCAAAAAATTATATAGTTATAAACTATGGAATTGATGCATCTAGAATTAAAATTGAAGCTAGAAATTTACCTGAAAAGCCATCATCATCTAAGGATAAAGATGGTATTGCAGAAAATAGAAGAATTGAATTTAGTTCCACATCAAAAGAATTATTGCAACCTATTTTAATTGAAAAAGAAAAACAAACTATTTCAGATCCTTCTACGCTTGAATTTATACCATTTGTTGAAACTAAAGATTCAATTAGCTCTTGGGAATTAACTGTAACTCAAGCAGATAGAAATATTAAATCATTTGTTGGTAGTGGTCATCCTAATATTCTCCAATGGACTATTTTACCAAACGAACTTGCTCCTTCAGAAATACCTATTGAATATTCTTTTGTTGCTAGGTCTTTTAATGATAAAAGTGGTAGAAAGTCTGGTACTATACCAATTGAATTTTATTCTTATTCAAAGAAAAAATCTGAAGAAAATCTTGATAAGACAGTTTCAAAATTTAGTTTGATTGTCTTTGAATTTGATAGTCCAAATATATCTGATTTTGATAAGGATATTCTTGATATGAATGTATTACCAGCTATTAAATATAATAGTACTATTCAAGTATTTGGGTATTCTGATAGGATTGGAGAAGAAGATTATAATAAGAAACTGGCTTTAGCTCGTGCTGATAATGTAAAAAATTACTTGCAGACTAAAGCAAAGGGAGCTAAATTTGAAGTCTTCGGAGTGGGAGAAAACATTTTACTTTTTGATAATGATTCTCCAATTGGAAGAAATTTATCAAGAACTGTGCAAGTATATATAGTAACACCAAAAGAGAAATAGGAAAATTTAATGTCAGATTCGAATTACAAGTATTTATTGAATATTAATTCACCCGATGATTTGAAAAAACTTCCCAAATCAGCTTTACCTGAAGTTTGTGATGAAGTTAGAGAATTTGTTGTCGATACAATCTCCAAAATAGGAGGCCATTTTGGTGCTGGGCTAGGAATGGTTGAATTATCAGTAGCTTTACATTACGTCTTTAATACTCCCAAAGACAAAATTGTAATAGATACTGGACATCAAGCTTACCCTCACAAAATTCTTACAGGTAGAAGAGACTTACTACATACTATAAGGCAAAAAGATGGTATTTCAGGATTTTTAAAAAGAACTGAAAGTGAATATGATGTATTTGGTGCTGGACATGCTAGTACTTCTATTTCTGCTGCACTTGGTATCGCAACAGCGAGAGATTTGAACAAAGAAGATTATAGAGTAGTTGCTGTTATTGGCGATGGTGCTATGACTGGTGGACTTGCTTATGAAGCAATGAATAATTGTGGATTTCAACAAAGAGATATTACTGTTATATTAAACGATAATAACATGTCAATTGCTTCAAATGTATCTGCTTTTTCAAATTATTTTAACGAAGTTTTTGCATCAACTCCTCTTCAAAAAATAAGAGAGAATATTTGGAATTTAACCCATAAATTTGATCACTTAGGTGATAGGCTTAGAAAAGTAGCTTCAAAACTTGAAGATGGTGTAAAGGCTATAATTACTCCAGGTGTATTATTTGAAGCATTAGGTTTTAATTATATTGGTCCAATTAATGGTAATAATGTTGGGAAATTAGTTAAAATTTTAGAATCAGTTAAAGATTTTCATGGACCAATTCTTCTTCATGTAATAACACAAAAAGGTTATGGCTATAAGCCTGCTGAAAATGACAAGCAATTCCTTCATGCAATTGGTAAAATAGATAAACTTACAGGGAAATCTTTAGCCAAAAAACCTGAAATTGTGCCACCACCTAATTATCAAGATGTTTTTGGGCAAGCAGTTCTAGAAATATGCAAGGAAAACCCTAAAGTTGTTGCAATTACAGCTGCAATGCCTGATGGTACTGGATTGAATATTGTGCAAGCAGAAATGCCTGAGAGAGTTTTTGATGTTGGTATTGCTGAGGGACATGCAGTTACTTTTGCTGCTGGCTTAGCTTGTGAAGGTATTATACCAATTGTTGCCATTTATTCAACTTTTCTTCAAAGAGCTTATGATCATCTGGTTCATGATGTTGCTTTGCAAAAGCTTCATGTGATTTTTGCTTTGGATAGGGCAGGTTTAGTTGGAGCTGATGGTCCTACTCATCATGGAGTTATGGATTTAGCATATCTACGTCCTGTGCAAAATATTGTTATTATGGCACCAAAAGATGAGCAAGAACTTAGAAATATGATGTTTTCTGCAGCTTAACTTCTGACAAAATGGAATCAATTCCATTAGGTACTTGGGAAATTTTGAAAGAAGGTAAGGATTTAGTAATATTGGCTGTTGGTAAATTAGTAATTGAAGCTACAAATGCAGCGAAGGAATTAGAAAAAGAGGGATATAGTGTCGAAGTAATTAATGCTCGATTTATAAAACCTTTAGATTATAAAATGTTGGATTATATTTCTTCTAAGTTTAAAAATGTATTGACTTATGAAGATGGAACAATTATTGGAGGCTTTGGATCTGCAGTTTTAGAATATTATGCAGAGAAAAAAGTTCATAATGTTAATTTGAAAATATGTGGTTTGCCAGATGTTTTTATAGATCACGCAACTCAAGAAGAGCAATATTTTGAATTGAAACTAGATTCTAAAGGTATTCAAAATACTGTTAAAGAAGTTTTAAAAAGTCAATAGTTTTGTTAATTTTTCAACAAAAAACAGAATTAGTTTGTAATTATCAAAAAATCTACTTAACTTTGTAATCTTATTTATTTAAGAACGGAGATTTCGTAGCTCAGCTGGTAGAGCATTTGACTTTTAATCAAAGGGTCGGGGGTTCGAATCCCCCCGGAATCACATAGTAAAAAAGCCTTGTTACAATAGTAGCAAGGCTTTTTGGTTTTTATTAGGTAATTTTATAGCTAAATCACTTTGATAATCAATAAATCAAAAATTTATTTCGATATGTATTTGTAGGAGAAGTAATTTCTATTACATAAGCTCCATTAGGTAGGAAATTTAAGTCAATTTTAAGGTTTTTCTTTCCAACTTCAAGTCGATTTACTAACTCTTTTATTTTTTGTCCATTTAAGTTTGTAATATAAAATCAAAACTCTTAATAAACTAAAATCTAATAGTTTTCGTTTCTATTTAGTCAGTAAATTATAAAATTGATATTTTAATTTAAAAATGCAGAAAATTGGTATTTTCCCTTTAGGTATAGTTCTCTTTCCACAATCACTTTATCCACTTCATATTTTTGAAGAAAGATATAAAGAGCTTGTGAATCATTGCCTTTCTTCAGGTGAAGTAATGGGAATTAATTTAGTATCCAATTCCAAAATGTATGAAATTGGTTGCACTGCATCTGTTGCTGATGTTTTCAAAAAATATGAAGATGGTAAACTTGATATTACAATTGAAGGATTAAAAAGGTATCGTTTACTCAATTTTATTGATGGTGAAAAATCATATTTTATGGGTGAGATTGAGTATATTGAAGAAGAAGACGATTTCATGGATTACCAAAAGCTTATGGATTGTGTTGAAGTTTACAATGTAATAGTTGAGCAAATCCAAGGCTTTCATCTTGATAAGATTAAATTATCAAACGTAAATACTAAAATGCCTTCTTACCTTTTGGCTCAAAAAGCTGGATTAACTCCAAGTCAAAAGCAGGTTCTACTTGAAATAAATAGTGAAAATAAAAGATTAGATTATATGTATCAGCACTTGAGAAAGATTACTCCAGTTATTCATCAAGCTGATCAAGTTAATAAAATCATAAGAAATGATGGTTATTTGAAACCTGATAATATTAGATAGTAAATGAAAAAATACGAAACTGGACAAAGCGGAAGTATTATTACTTACAAAGGTATTACTCCTACTATTCATCCAAGTGCATTTATTTGCCAAGGGGTTGTAATAGTTGGTGATGTAGAGATTGGAGAGGATTGCTCTATTTGGTTCAATTCTATTATTCGTGGTGATGTGCATTATATTAGAATTGGTAATAGAACTAATATTCAAGATATGTGTATGCTTCACGTTACTAATGGCAAATACGCTTTAAATATTGGCAATGATGTTTCGGTAGCTCATTCAGTAACACTTCACGGGACTACACTAAATGATAATTGTCTTATTGGTATGAATGCATGTGTTTTGGATAATTCAGTTATTGGAAGTAATTCAATTGTTGGAGCTGGTTCTGTTGTCAAAGAAAATTTTGTTGTCCCTGATGGAGTACTTGTAGCTGGTGTTCCAGCAAAAATTATTAGGGATTTAAAACCTGAAGAAATTCAGCGAATTACAAGTACTGCTCCCAATTATATAAAATACGCAGAAGAATATAGAAATTCAATTGGTAAATAATTTTTTAAATTTTAAATGAGATTTGGTCTTGAATAAGAAAAACATAAAGACAGATGATAAGAATGTAAAGCCTAACACTGCTGAAGCAAAACCAACAAATGCTAAACAAAGTGAAGCAAAACAAAATATTACAAAGCCTAGTAATAATAAGCAACCTGTGAAAAAGCAAGATGTTAAGCCTGCAAATACTAAAACAGTTGAACCAAAAGCAATTGTTGCTAAAAAAACTGAACTTGCTCAACCTGTTGCAAAGCAACCTGTTTCAAAGCAACCAGTTGCGAAACAACCAATTGCGAAGCAACAAATTGAAAAAACTATTGGTTCAAAACATATTACTAACAAGCAAACAGAAGTTAAAAATGAAATTGTTAAACAAGAAGTTAAAGCAGCTGAACCTGTTGTAACAAAACCAGTTGTTGAGCAGCCTGTTACTAAACATTCAAATCATCACAACACAAAGCAAAACAATTTCAAACAAAGCAGTAATATTAAAACTGAAGTTGCAAAACCTTTACCAACTGCTCAAGTAGCTACGCAACCAGTTGCAACACAACCAGTTATAACACAACCTGTTGCGAATCAAGCTGAAGTAGTTAATAAAGATGAAATTAAAAAAGTTGAAGTAAATCAACCAAATCATCAAAAGCACAATGCACCTGCTCAACATAACAATAACCAAAATAGAAATGTTCCACATAACAATGCTAATCCTAATCAGAATAAACATAATAATGTAAAGCAAAATCCAAATCATAACAACAATCAAAATAGAAACCCTAATCAGCAAGGTATTGCTCCGCAAAGTAATGCACAACAAAGTAATGCTAATACTTACAACCAACAGAAATTTGTAGCTCAATCAATAAAAAGTATGACTGGTTATAGCAAAACTACTATTTCAGACAAAGGTGTTATTATCACTGTTGAATTACGTAGCCTAAATGGTAGAAATCTTGAGCTTAATTGTAGATTACCTCGCTCTCTTAATCACAAAGAAATTGAAATGAGAGAAATTGTTCGCAAATCACTTTCTCGTGGATCTGTTGCTTTGAATATTAATATTGAAAATGAAACTGGCGAGCAACCATTTGGAATAAATCTGAAAGCAGCTACTGAAGTTTACAATGCATTAAGTGACTTGAAAAGAAATCTTAAGATTAAAGACAATGTTACATTTGAAAATGTATTGCAATTTGCTCCTCAATTCCTGCAAAAAGTTGAACTTACTGATGATGAAATGCATTGGTCTTTTGTTAACAAAGCATTAAACGAGGGTTTGCAAAAACTTAATGCTATGAGACTAAAAGAAGGAAACAATATTCAAATTGATTTGGAAAATAGAGTTAAAGCTTTACACGAATTAGTTAAAAAAATTGAAGTTTTAGGTATGGAACGTATTCCTGTTGAAAGAGAACGTATCCGCCAAAAAATTACTCAATTATTTGAAAATGATGATATTGATGAGCAACGTTTGCAAACTGAAATTGTACTAATGGCTGACAAATTAGATATTGCTGAAGAATGTGTTAGATTGCACTCTCACGTAAAACACTTTTTCGAAATTATAAAAGAACGCAATACTGTTGGTCAAAAATTAACTTTCCTACTTCAAGAAATGCATCGTGAAATTAATACTATTGGTAGTAAAGTAAATGATACTTCCATTTCACACTTAGTTGTATCAGCAAAAGAGGAAATTGAACGTGTTAGAGAACAAGTTCAAAATGTAGAATAATAGTTCAATAAAAATAATCTTTTAAAAAAGGTGGGTTTTCCCCACCTTTTTTTATGTCTAATTTAAAGTTACAATATTCTGTCGCATCTTGTTTTAATTTTGTATTTGAAATTGAAATATTTACAAATATTAAGGAACAAACCTAATGAAAACTTATAATTACAAAGACTTCATATCAACATACTTGATGTATTCACAATACAAAGGTGTTGAATACTTTGCTTACTACGAAAGAAAATACAAAGCCTTTTACAAACTCTATAATATTGATTTTGAAAATAAAATCGAATTAAAAAACAAAAGAGATGACTTTGAATATGAAATTATAAAAGAATACTTTGATAAATCAATTCAGAAATGTTATAGAAAGAATAGCCCCTTCGCTGGACTTATGGAAGCTAGTGGTAAAGTGGTTGAGTTTTATAAGAAAACTACAGATAAATTTCAAGAAGCTGATAGTATGTATAGTGATGCACATTTCGAGTTACTTTGTGAAGCATTCAATTTGCTTTATGGCAAAACCGAGTTGGAATTCACTTCAAATAACTTACTTGCTTTTGGTTTTAACGATTCTGACGAAATCCCAGACGAATTTGATAACTTGTATTAATATTTGAAATTAGATAATTTGTAAAATAATGAGTATCTTTGTAAAAATTAATTGAAAATATATAAAACATTATGTCATATCTAAATATTAGAGAAGAAGAGCTTAAAAACAAAGTCGCACACGATTTTTTTTGGTTATATGATTGCACCAAAATAATTGGTAATGTAGATTTTTGTGTTTGCATGCAAGAAAGTGACAAACAATTATTTGACCATCATTCACTAATGTGGGCTGAAGCTAAAGCTGGTAAATCTAATATTTATAATTCGTTAGTACAATTAATCCTAACTATTGGCAAGGCTCGTACATTTGATAAATTTCTACCTCCTCCATTTCTAGGTGCTTTGGATGCTGAAAAAAATTGCTTTCATCCCTTATAGTGAAATTCATGAAATATTTTACCAAAATGATTTCAATTGGAATGTGACTCCATCTAATTATGATACAAAAGAATTTAAACAAATACATGACATAATAAAATCAGTAATTGATAAAAATGCTTTGCTTTTCAATTTTGATAATGATAAAAATGAATTAATTAAGTTCATAAGAGTAAATTTTAAAGAAAGCAGTAGAGGCTTAACAAAAACAAGAATTGATAAAAACAACTTTATGATTGTTTATAACAAATGGATTTCAGAAGTTAAAAATTCAATAAATATAAATTGGGATATTGCTAAAAAGTCAGGTATTATAGATGGTGATTTTTATCTTGCTGATTTACTTTCGCAAGAAAATTTTACTTTGAAAGATAAATTATATGTGCTTTTAAAAAATGATCATTATGAATTAGAAAAAATTCTTGATAGTGCTGGTATGTTTAGTCATAAAACTGCAACATTTACAGATAATCAAAAAGCACATAATCAATTTTGGAATAGATATGAAAGACCACCAAAAGAAGAATATTGGGAATACATAGTAAGTCGTAGAGATTTGCTTGTTCCACAAGATGTAAGAGAAAGAAAAGGAAGCTTTTATACTCCACAAATTTGGGTAGAGCTTTCGCAAAAGTATTTGGCTGATACCCTTGGAGAGAATTGGCAAGACGAGTATTATATTTGGGACTGTGCCGCTGGTACTGGTAATCTTTTAAACGGGCTTACAAATAAATATTATATTTGGGCTTCAACTCTTGACAAACAAGATGTGGAAGTAATGAAAGACCGTATAAAAAATGGTGCTAATTTACTTGAAGACCACGTTTTCCAATTTGACTTTTTGAATGATGATTTTACGAAATTACCACAAGAACTTAAAAAGATAATTAATGACACAAAAAAAAGAAAAAAACTTGTTATGTACATAAATCCACCTTATGCTGAGGCTACTACTGCTAAAACAGTATCGGGTACAGGTGAGAATAAATCTGGAGTTTCTACTTTAAATAAAGCTAATGTATTTTTCAAAGATAAAATTGGTAATGCTTCAAATGAAATTTTTGCATTATTTATGGCTCAAATTTATTATAAAATCCCCGATTGCACTTTAGCTCAATTCTCTAAAATGAAATTTATTCAAGGTACTAATTTTATAAAATTTAAAGATTTTTTTAAAGCAGGGTATAAAAATGGTTTTGTTGTTCCTGCTGAAACGTTTGATAATGTTAAAGGAAGTTTTCCAATTGGATTTACAATTTGGGATTTAGACAAAAAAGAAAAAATCGATGAAATTCCTTGCGATGTTTATAATAACAATGTGAATCAAATTAGAATTAAAACTTTTTATGGTGAATTACCTCAAAGTATAAATAAATGGCTTACTAACTTTTACATATCTAACTCAAAAAACTATACTGCTATGTTAAGTAGTAGAGGAAATGATTTTCAAAATCAAAAATTTATTTATTTAGCAGCAAATATTAAAAATAACACGCACGATACAAAAGTAAATATAAACGAAATCAATTCAATTCCAATTTCAATTTATTTTTCAGTACGCCATTGTATAGATGCCACTTGGCTAAATGACAGAGATCAATTTTTATATCCAAATTATGGCTGGGAAAGTGATTTAGAGTTTCAAAATAATTGTTTAGCTTTTACTTTATTTCATGGTCAAAATAGAATATCAAGCAAAGAAGGCACAAACCACTGGATACCATTTACTGAAAGCGAAGTAGATGCAAAAGAAAAGTTTGAAAGCAACTTTATGACTAACTTCATAAAAGGCAAAATAAAAAGAGATGCCACCACCGAACTCAATCTCTTCGATTCAATTGAAACAAAAAATTCCCCTCTTTGGAGGGGTGGATTGCTTCAGCAAGACGGGGTGGTTCTTAACTCAAATACAGGCGAAATCTTGAAAGACGGAGTGCTTCTTAATCAATCTAATGTACCACCCCACCTTTCAGGCACCCCTCCACAGGAGGGGAATTTAGGAAAAGATACATTTAATTCTCCTCCAATGGAGGAGTGGCAGACTATGTCTGACGAGGTGGTTCTTAATTCTCCTTCACTTGATGGGAATTTGAAGAAGCGAAACACTGTAAATTTTATAAGTCTGCCATATAACCCAAAACTTAAGGAAAGAGCAAAAGAACTAAGAAAAGCTGGTAATCTTGCTGAGGTTTTATTTTGGAATGAAGTTAAAAATGGAAAATTTAAAGGATTAGATTTTGATAGGCAAAAAATTATTGGAAATTATATTGTTGATTTTTATTGTTCTAATACAAATACTGTTGTGGAAATAGATGGCAGTAGTCATGATGACAAACAAGAATATGATGCAGAGAGAGACGCATTTTTAATAGGTTTAGGATTGGAAGTAATACATATTTCAGATATAGATGTTAAAACAAATTTATCTTCTGTATTTAAAATGCTAGATGAGCATCCAGCTTTTCAGGAAAATTCAATAGAAGAACCACCCCGTCTTTTGCAAGCAAAATCCACCCCTCCACAGGATGGGAATGGTTTGGTATTTTCTCCAGAAGCAAAAGCAGTTTTTGATGCTGGTAGAGAACTTTGGAAATATTACCATTCACAAATAAAAATACCAAAATTTTCAAATGAAGTAAACAATGCTTCTGTAAATGCTTCATTATATGACATAAGAGAGTATTTCCAAGGTAGAAATGCCAAAGGCACAATGAACAGCAAAAGTGATGACGAAGAATATATGAAACTCATCAAAAACTTAAGAGACAAACTAAAAATCTTAGCCAAGAAAATCGAACCAAAAGTATATGAATACGGCTTTTTGAAGGAGTGAGGTGGGAGAAATGAAAAATGAAGAAAATGAACTTATTCAAAAATTAAACAATATTATTTCTAAACCTGGAGGTGGACAAGCAGCAAGGTTCTTACTTAATATTTTTGGTATTTTACCAGTTATTGGTAGTTTAATAAGTTCATCATCTAATTTGTGGTCTGAAAAGGAACAGGAAGAAGTTAATAAATTAATATTGGAATTTATCAAACAATCTGATGATAATTTTAATTTAATATTTAAAAAATTAGAGTTAGAATCTATTGAAACTTCAAAGTCTAATATGATACTATTTTTTCAAGAAGTATTAAATTATAACTTACCTTTAAGTTTTAATGAATATAGTAATAGAAATTTAAGTGTAGTTTTAAATAGTGACACAATTAATGAATTTAAAAGGTTTGAACAAAAAGGTTGGATATCTATGCAATCAATTGGTAATACTACAAATATGGGTGCAAACAACTCTTTTGGTAACTCAATAGAAGATAAAAAAAGACCTTGGGGTATGGGTTCTGGATTTAATATTGTGATAAATAAATCATTTTATGATGTCTAATCTTGCTTTAATGACTAGATTAATTAATTTGGTTGTTAGTGTTAAGATAGTGTTAAGTTATTATTATGATAAATAGTAAGTATTTTAATTATGGCTAATTTAGTTTTTTAACAAATTGATGTAGAATATTTAAAAGGATTATAGGGTTACTTTCCAGTATTGCAAAATCTTTTCCAATTGGAGCTGTAATGCTATTAGAAACAGGAAATAAAGATGTCCAATTTAAAACTAGACCAGTAGAATCAGTTGAAACTGGAATTGGTTTTAGAGAACCTGACGAACTTATTTTAGATGGTCAACAAAGAATTACTTCATTGTATCAAACAATTGTATCTAATAAAGTTGTAAAAACCAAAAATGAAAAAGGCCAAGATATTTTTAGATGGTATTATATTGACATTTTAAAAGCCATTGATCCAAATGCTGATATAGAAGACTCTATAATTTCTATTAATGAACAAAAACAAATAACTAAAGATTTTGGTAGAGAAATAGTATTAGACTTGTCAAAACCAGAATTCGAATATCAAAATTTGATGTATCCTGTTTGTATGGTTGATGAGTATGATGATTGGAGAGAGAAATATGAAGAATATTGGGATTATAACAGAGAAAAAATTGTTTTATTTAAAAAATTTAAAACAGAAATTATTTCAAATTTCAATAATTACTATCTACCAGTAATTACTCTTAAAAAAGAAAATTCTCGAGAAGCTGTTTGTCAAGTATTTGAAAAAGTAAATACTGGTGGAGTGTCTTTAAATGTATTTGAATTGTTAACAGCCATATATGCGATTGACTCTTTCGATTTAAGAAAAAGCTGGGAAAAAGTAAAAGAAAAATTTAGCAAACTTAGAGTTTTGAAATATAGCGAAAATACAGATTTTCTTCAAGCTATAACTTTACTTTCAACTTATAACAAAAGAATTAATCTTGAAAAGGATAATATTTCAGAAGATAGGCTGCCAGCTGTTTCAGCCAAAAAGAAAGATATACTAAAGCTTACTTTGCAAGAGTATAAAAATTATTATCAACATGTTGAAGAAGGTTTTATTAAAGCAGCAAAGCTTTTAATAGAAAACTATATTTTCAAAGCTGATGACTTGCCTTATGTATCACAATTAGTTCCTTTAAGTGTAATACTTGCAACAATTGGAAACGATATTGAAAACATAACTGTAAAAAACAAAATAATGCAATGGTATTGGTGTGGTGTTTTAGGTGAACTTTATGGTGGTGCAAATGAAACTAGATATGCTCTAGATTTAACACAAGTAATATCTTGGATAAGAAACGAAAGTGATGAAACAAACGTTAAAACTATTTACGAATCTAGTTTTAATCCATCAAGACTAAATACTCTAAGAACTAGAAATAGTGCCGCATATAAAGGTATTTATAATCTAATTATTAATTCAGGTGCAAAAGACTTTTTAAGTGGAACAAGAATTGATTTATCTGTTTATTTTACTGAAGCTATTGATATTCATCATATATTTCCAAGGAATTGGTGTGAAAAACAAAATATACCTTCAAAAGACTACGATTGCATAATAAACAAAACCCCACTTTCTTCAAGAACAAACAAAATAATTGGAGGAATAGCTCCTTCAAAATATTTAGAAAATATCGAGAAAAGATTAGATTCAAATAGGACTGGTATAGAAGAACTTATTTCTTCACATAAAATAAATGTAGATAAAATTTATTCTGATGACTTTTATGGCTTTTTTGAAGAAAGAAAAAAGGAACTTGTAAAGTTAATTAGTGATGCAATGTGTAAGAAAATAGATATGAATATTAATATTATAGAACCTGAATCAAGCGAAAATAATGAAATTGATACTCAAGAATATTACGAAGATCAAATTTAATACAGAATTATGCTAAATCCAAATTTTATATGTTTTAAGTGCAAACATTTTAATCCTGATAGAAAAGGTGGTTGCAAAGCTTTCCCAAATGATCTTAAAAGTGATATTTTTAATTTATATAGAGCAGGTGTAGCTGGATTAATTCCAGTAGAATTAATTTCCAAAACAAAACATAAAAAAGTAATAAAAGGGCAGTTTGGCGATTATGTTTTTGAGCCAATCGAAGAGAAACCAATATGAGAACAGAAAGAATAACAGAAAAAGATATGCGAGAAATTGATGTCTTTATTGAAGAATATAGAATCACCAAAGATTACGAAAAATTCAAGAAAGATATGAAAGAATTCGAATATAAGGGTGGCGGCTGGTCATTATACATCCGCTGGCAACTCGACTCAATCAATTAAACAACACGCAATATCTACACAATATTTCCTTGTTAAATTCGTTTTCAGGTCCTCTCCATTTGGAGAGGATTTAGGTGAGGTCTCTTTTGTCTTAATTCCTCTCTCCCCTTGGGTGAGGATTGAGGTGGGGTTCTTAAATAAAGTTCAAGCCTGAAAGGCTTAAAGATCAAAGCTTGGGGTGAAACCCCAAGAAAAAGATAAACAAGAAAATCAAGCCTGTAAGGATTGAAGAAAATATGTTTCAGCCCTACAGGCTGAATATGTAATTTAACTAATTAACATAGGGCGTTGCCTTTTGCTATTTCTTTTAGACTTTCAGTCTAAATACTTTATGAAATACAAATATACCCTGAAACGAGTTCAGAGTGACAAGAAAAAGTGGTTGAAAAAAACATAAAAAACGCTAAATCACTGCAAAAATTGAAATGACAAAACCTAAGTAAAGATTTGGCAAATAAAAATATGCATAAAAAATTATTGGCTGAATTTGATAAAAAATGCACTTTGCACAAAACTTTGGAGCTAATCTGTGCAAATTTTGCAAAAATTGAATTGGTTTTGGTTTATTCTCCCCTTGGAAAATTGCGACAGCAATTTGTCTTTCGCCATCTTGTTTTGTTATTAGTTTTTAAGAAATCTAAATGAAGAGTGAAAAAAATATAGTCTAAATTTGACAAAAAAACGAACTTTGGAAAACTTATTTGGAAAATTTTTCCAAATTGCGAGAGCAATTGGGTCAATCGACCCTCTTTCGCCATCTTGATTTGGTATTGGTAAAGTGGGGTTCTTAATTGGTTATTTTTAAAATTTTTAATATACCCTGAAACGAGTTCAGGGTGACTGAAAAAATAAATCAAAAAATCGCAAAATCACTGCAAAAACTGAAATGGATAAATTTAAGTAAACTATTGAAATGTAAAGAATTAATGTTATTTATATATAAAATACAAGTAAATGGTTTAAAAATAAAAAAAAACTACTCAATTTTATTAGAGTAGTTTTTTTGGGAGTTCATATTAGAGAATTTTATTTAGTTTCTTTCTTAACAACTTTGTCGCAATCTTTTCCTGCAAGCCAAGCATCAAATATAGCTTGTTGTTCTGGAGTTAAAAGATTTCTAAATGCTTCTAATGCCGCTTTTTCATTTGCTTCTATTGCTGAATTTAATCTTTCAGTCAAACCTTTTATTTCAGCATCTAATCTAGCTTTTACTTCTGCACTTAATCTATTTGTACCTTCTTTACAATCAGCTAAAGCACGTTTTGTTTGTTCAAGTTTTGTTTTAATTTCTTTCTGAGTTTCTCTCAATTGTTGTGTTTCTTTCATATAAGTTTCGTACATAGCTGCTTTTTCAGCTTTCATCTTTTCTTCTAAAGCTTTTCTTGCTTCTTTGTCATCACCAACTGTTTTTAATGCTTCTTTGTATCTTGCGCTCAATGCATCCATTTTAGCTTTAAATTCTTTCTCTGAAGCACTTAATTTTTCATTATTTGCCTTTTCTTTTTCTAATAAGTAAGTAATTATCTTATTAATAGAATCTTTGTTGATTGTAGATGTTGTGCCACCATTAGCAGCTAAAGCAGCATCTCTAAGAGCTTTTACTTGTAATTCAAATTCTTTTCTAAGTTGAGCATTTTTAGTTTCTGTATCTTTACGTAATGAAGCAAGTGCAGACATTTGCTCAGTTGAAAGATTTAAACAAGGAAGCGGTAATGCTCGTTTCTTTACGTCCTTTCCTTTTGAATCTTTTGTTGTATCTTTTCTTTTATCACTATCTTTTCCGCCGAAAGCGTAATAACTACTATTATTGTCATTTTCATCAGTAGTGTAGTTGTTGTTCAAACTATTATCTGAAGAAGTTAACCCAGAGTTGTTTTTTTGATTAAAAGAACCTAAAGGGTTGTTAGTATCAGAGCAGCTTACCAATCCAGTAAATAGAGCTGCAATTGCTAATAATGCTAAAGCATTTATTTTGTTTTTTATGATGTTTTTCATAATTTTACCTTTTGTTATATTTTTGGTTTTAATGTATTATTGTTTATATATTTGAAAGCTTTCATTAATAAGAATGCATAAGTTTTACATTTGTTACAGATAAATTAAAAATAATTAATATTTTGTTAAATATTTTTTCCTTAAATTCAGTCATTAAATTGAGACAAAAATGAAAATCATTTACTTTTTGCTTTTATTAGCACTTGCTTCTACTGATTTAAAGGCATATTTAGAGCCTTTACCCATATCAGTAAATTCTTCAACAATTAGATTTACATCTACAATTGATAAATTAGACTCAGATTTCCAAAATCTGATTTTCACAAATAATACTAATCAAAAATTTGTAATTGATAGATTTGAATTTAAAGGAGGAAGAGATAAGGATTTTTTTAAAATCACAGATTTTAGTGTAATTCAAAAAGGTGAAATAGAGAAATTTTCTAGCTTAACAATTACTATAAAATTTCCAGTTATATTTCCTATAACACCAGGAATTAAAGTTGCAGCTTTATTATTCCATTTTCCTGCAAATCAATTTAATAAAAATCTGGACTCTTTATTTGTTATTTATCTAATTGGTAATATATTACCAGAGCCTCCTCCTACTTTAAAAGAATATACTTTAGAAATCCCTAAAATAAATGCCAAAATAGGCGAATCTTTTAAATTACCAGTGTTATTTAAACAAATACCAGTTATACCTGATAATCAAACAGATAATGTTAAGTTTAGTATTTCATTTAATGAAACAATGATGACTCCAGAAAACCCAAACCAGCGTGGAAGGTTCTTAGATGGGGATCAAATTGTAGATGTGAATTTAAATACTAATTTACAAAATACTAAAGTTGGTGATACATTATATAGTATTGACTGTATTGCTGGTTTAGGAAATTCAATCGAAACACCAATAGTGATAATTGATAGTACAATAAGATTTTTTAAAGGTCAAAGGCCTTTATATAATATTAAAACAAAAATAATAGAAGGTGCTTTAACTATCACCGACATCTATGTTGGAGATACAATCCCAAGATTGATAACTAATTTTGTAAATGACTTGGCTATAAAACTTGATAACACAACAATAAAAGACAATTCAAACTTAAATTTATACTACTCTGGAAAGGTAAAATTTGTAGTTTTGGATTTATTAGGTAATATAGTAAAAGATTATTCTAATATTTTGATGGCTCATAATTTACTTTCTGATGAACAATTTGTGTTAGAAAGGAATATTTTTATTACAAAAGGTATTTATTTATTAAGGTTAACTAAAAATGAAACATCAGTAACTAAACTGATATTGGTTGAATAAAATGTTACTTAGAATTAGTATTTTGTTTGTTTTATTTTCAAACTTCTTTTGTTTATATTCACAAAGTTGGATTGTTGGTGTTTATACTGACTATAATTTTGTTAGTTATTCTAATGACTTTACGAAACTTCCAAATGTAAATAGACCAAATGTACCTTTATCTTTTAGTGATAATAATTTTTTAAGTCCTGGCTTAAAATTCGAATACAACCTTAACGAATTATTTAAATTTGGATTAAAAGGTCAATTTTTAGTATTAAAACCAAGCTCAACTGAATTAGAAAAGACATTAATTATCAAGCAAGGTTCACCAATTGAAGCTGTTTTTGAGAATCAACTTAATTTAACTAATAGGTTTATTAATATACAACCTTATGCTGGTTTAACTTTAAATAACTTTATTAATTTAGACGTAGGATTAAGTGTTTCATATCAATTTAGTAGTGATTATAATCAAACTTTAAAATTAGTTTCACCATCTGATGTACAAACTTTATATCCAATATCAGCAAAATCAGGACCTTTAGAAAGTAAAGAGAATTTTATATTTGGGATAAATTCTCGTTTAAGTACTTTCTTTACATTTCCAACTGCTAAAACTTTAAGACTTGAACCTTCAATTAATGTTAATTACAATTTTAATTCATTGATCAAAGATGTAAACTTTAAGAACTATTATTTTGGATTTGGATTAGGTTTATCTAAAGAATTTAGACCAAATAATATAATAACTAAAATTGATACAATTTATCTAAGAGATACTATAACTATATTTACAGAATCTCCAAGAGAAGTATTTTTGAAAAAGTCAAATACAGAAAAAATAAATAGTCAAATAGTTGAAAATATAGAGATCATTACTTTTAAAAAATACGAAAGCTATCAAAAAGAGATACAAAAAACTAACTCAGTTTTAACAGGAGAACTAAAAACTACATTTATTTTAGAAAATGAAGAAGAGAATGACAAAGTAAAAATAATAGTAAATAAAACTTATATTTCTATTTATGAAGCAAAGAGTTTAAATGAACTGGAACTTATATTTAAAAATACAAATTCTAATAAATACAAACTAAATGATTTTTCAACTGAAATAGCTAAAATTCCAAAAATAAAATTTTACCCTACTTTTTATTCTGAAGCAGGTCTAAAATCTTGGAAAATAAATATTAAAATGAATCGCAGTTTAGTAAAAGAGTTTATTGGTAATGAAGATGAATTAAAACCAATTATCTGGAATATTGCCAATGAAGTAGATTTTAAAAAGCTTTTGGAATCTCAAATTGAATATGTATATTCTCTTATTGATATTGAAAACCAAGAATTACAAATTTCAACAGGAGTAATCAAGTTTGCAATTGATAAAAGAGAAAATAATACGATTGAAAAACAGAGATTTGTATTAATTCCATTAATATTATTTAATTCAATATTAGAATCTCAATCAAATACATTTCAAGAAAGCCTTAAAAATAAAGAGCTATATTCATCATCTTCAATAAATATTGAAAAGAGTAAATATAGCTTTAAGATATTGTCAGAAGATTTTATTAAAAACTTAAGTATCATTAAAAGTGATTATCAAAAATACATTCTAATCAAATTTTAGTTTAGTTTAGATTTTCTATTAATCCAATCACTATGTTTTTTAGGATTAATATCTTTCATAATATTTAAACATTCTTCAATTTTTTTCAAACCAGTTTCTTTGTTACCAATTTTAATATCTAGTAAGCCAAGCTCACCAAGGCATTCTGCTTTCAATTCTGGCATATTCGCCGAACTAGAAAGTTTATAAGCGTTTTCAAGATATATTAAAGCATTTCTATCATTATTTGAAAGCGACTTGTAAATCAAACCAATCTTTTTATTTAGAGTAGCTTGCCCAACAATATCTTCGCTATTTTGTTTTTCTTTTAGTTCTTTTTCAAGATTAATCAAAGTAGCTTTAATTCCAGCATTAGCTTTTTCATTTATTGAACCTTCAGCATTCAAATTTTGAGAATTAGAAGATTTAACTTGATTTTCAATTGGTGGAGTTTGTTTAGCAATAGCCATAGCTTTGCCAGCACTAGAAATTGAGTTTGACATTAAATCATAATCAACATCTTCATTTTTAGATTTTTGAGTTTCTTGTATTTGAATTTCTTGAGGTTTAGTAGAATTAAGATAATTTGAGGTTGATTCAATTTTATGAGTAACAGGTTCTGGGTTTTTTACGAGAGAATTATTATAATAGAAATATGAACCAGTTGCAAGAGTAGCTACAACAAGTGCTGAAACAGCAAACTTTGCACCAATGCTTCCAACAATTCCCGCAATACTAGAAGAAGCAACAGAACCACTAACACTAGCAACATTACCAGAGGCAACACTTCCTGTAGAAGAAGTAAAATTAGCAACTTTATCGCTAAAACCCATACCAACTACACCTAAAAACTTCATATCAGATGAATCTAATTCATATTTAGAATCTTCCAATGAAGAATCTATTTTATTCAATAATTCGAAGTCTTCTTTGAAACCTGGTTGAGAATCTAAATGTAACAACAATTCAGACATCTCATCAGGAGAAATCGTTCTATCTATATATTTTATGGCTAATTCTTCGTAGTTCATCTTAATTCATCTTTATATGGTTTAATTATTTCAGTGAGCATTTTTTTTGCTCTAAAAAGTCTAACTCTAACTAATTCTTCAGATATTTTTAAAGTTTCAGCGATTTCTTGATTATTAAAATCACTATAATATCTTAAGTTTATAATTTCTGCAAATTCCTCAGGCAATTTATTTACGCAATTTACTAGAAGTTCTTTCAATCCAAAATCAGAATCATTTCTAGTATATACTAATTCTTCTTCTAAAATTACATTCTCATCTACATTTTTTCTATTTCTATGCAAGAGTAAACATTGATTTCTTGCAATTGTCATAATCCAAGCAGTAAAATTACCACCAATAAAACTTTCTTTTTTCTCTAGAACAATAGTTAGAATGCCTTGAAATGTATCTTGAGCAATCTCTTTAGTTGAACAAGCTTTCAAACAATAAGCATAAAGTCTTTTAGAAAACCTAGAGTAAAGAGTATCAAATGCTAGTCTATCTCCTTTTTGAACCAAAAAGAAAAGATCTTCATCTGATATATCCTCCGAGAACTTTTTATTAGACATACACTATAAGAATGATTATAATTAAAATTTGTTACAGATTATTTTTCAAATTTAGAATTTTTCTTTAGAATATTCTAATCATATTTTTAAAAGTTGCTTAAATACTCAATTCACAGCATTTTTTATTTGAAAATTATTTTTAAAAAATATTTTTTTTAAATAGTGTTTGTTTTTGTGAACATTGTTAATTATATTAGCATTGTTCATATTTACAAATTTTAAAAAAGGTGATTTGGTGGGTAACAAAGAAATTCAAGAAGAAAGAATGAGAGGATATTTTATCCAATCAACTAAAGATATTCTTAAAGGTGAAGGAATTAAAAATATAAGTGTTAGGAATATTTCAGAAAGAGCTGGATATTCATTCGCAACACTTTATAACTACTTCAAAGATGTAAAGGAACTAATTTTCTTATGTGTTCAAGACTTCCAAGATGAATGTTTAGAACATGTAATAATGCGTAGTTCAAATATTGAAAGTGGATTACCAAAAATAAAAGCAATTTGCAATTCATATATTGAATATTTTGTTCAATATCCAGGAATATTTGAACTATTTTTTATAGAAAGACTTTCTGATATAGGAAACAACCAAGAATCTTCTGAACTAATTATTTCTTTTCTAAATAGACTATGCGAAAATGAATGGGTTTCATTAGTTGAAAAAGAAGTTTTAACATTTGAACAAACAAAGGTCAAGAAATCAATCTTAAATTACTCTACAATTGGATTGATGCTTATTTATATGAACAGAAGACATCCTGAATCTTATAAAGAGTTTTTGGAAGAAGTAAATTTAACTTTAGATACGATACTTAAATAATCTTAAAAATATTGAAATAAGAATATTAAGACCTTAAAATCTTTTGTTTGTGAAAAAATATTGTTATATTTGTATTGTTGAATTTATAATTCTTTGAAAAACTCATAATAATTTTTTTCACTCATAAAAAAGGGATGTGAATTATGTTATCAAAATCACAAGCTCGGTATTTTTTTCTTGGAGGAACTATTGTAACTTTTGCAATATTTCTCGGATTGTCGTGGATGTCTTTGAGTACAGAAGTACCCAAAAGAACTCACGAAGAAAACTTAACACCTCAAGTAATTAGAGGTAAACATCTTTGGGAATCTAATAATTGTATGGGCTGTCATACAATTTTAGGGGAAGGTGCATATTATGCCCCAGAACTAACAAAAGTATTTACCAGAAGAGGCGAAGCTTATATGAAAGCTGCTTTAATGTCACCTGTACCTTGGTCACCTCGTGGTAGAAAAATGGTTGCCTATAAATTTTCTGAAAGCGATGCAAATGATTTAGTTGCATTTTTCAAATGGATTGGAGAAATAGATTTAAATGGATTTCCACCAAAACCAGACTTGCAAGGTCCAGCACCTGTTGTTACTCCTGAAAGTCCATCAGCTGAGGTTCAAACAGAACCAGTTCTTCAAGATTCAACTAACGAAGTTAAATAAATTATAAAGGACAAAAATGAAATACAAATCTCAAAAAGTAGCCTATTGGTTCTTTGCATTTTCGATGCTTCTGCTTACTTTGCAGATAATTTATGGATTTATAATGGGATTTGCCCACCTGGGTTATGATGGGCTTCATAGTTTTATAGCTTTCAATACAGCAAGAGCTGTTCATACTAATTTATTAGTTGTTTGGTTACTTTCAGGTTTTATGGGTGCAGCCTACTATATTATACCTGAAGAAGCAGAAAACGAGCTTTATAGTGTTAAATTAGCTTATATTCAGCTAATTTCTCTAGCAGTTGTTGGTGTAACAGCAGTTATCGGCTATCATTTTAATTATTGGGAAGGTAGGAAATTTTTAGAAATCCCAAGACCTTTAGATTATTTAGTTGTTGTAAATGTTCTTACTTTCTTAGGTATAATTTTAGCAACATTATATCAGGGTAAAAAGCGTACAACAACTTCTTTGGTCTTAACAATGGGCTTAGTTTTCGCTGCTTTACTATATTTACCCGGAATGATATGGTTTGATAATCAAACTATGGATTCATTCTTCCGTTGGTGGGTAGTTCACTTATGGGTAGAAGGAGTATGGGAATTAATTATGGGTGGTATTTTATCATTCCTATTAATTAAAATTACAGGAGTAGATAGAGAAGTAATTGAAAAATGGCTTTATGTAATTGTTGGACTTACTTTTATATCAGGCATATTAGGAACTGGACACCATTATTACTATATTGGAGTTGGTAAAATATGGTTAATAATTGGTGGTATATTCTCTGCAATGGAGCCTTTGGCATTTTTAGCTATGGCACTTTTTGCTGTTAGTATGTATAGAAAAGGAGAGAAAAAACATCCAAACAAGATTGCTTTATATTGGACTCTTGGCACTTCAATTACATCATTTGTTGGAGCTGGATTATTAGGACTTGCACATACATTACCACAAGTAAATATGTACACTCATGGTACATTGGTAACTGCAATGCATGGTCACCTTGCATTTTGGGGAGC
>JAPLFM010000133.1 GCA_026390675.1 Candidatus Kapaibacterium sp.
AAAAAATATAAAAACTCTAAATCACTGCAAAAACTGAAATGAGAAAATCAAATATTAATTACTCCCTCTCCGCTCGGAGAAGGTCGGGATGAGGTCTCTTAGAAATGTGGTTAGAAAACAAAAATGTTATTTCCTGTCACTCCGAACTTGTGAGGAGCCAAGTGTTTCTGGATTTTTCGTTTTACTCAAAATGACAAAAAATTTGACAAAAAACACACTTTGGAAAATTGCGAGAGCAATTTGTCTTCCGCCATCTTGATTTTGTATTTGTTTTTAAGAAATTTAAATGAAGTATAATTAATTATCGGCTTAATTTGACAAAAAACGCACTTTGGAAAACTTATTTGGAAAATTTTTCCAAAAATTAACTTTTGATGTTGGTTACCTCCTCCCCTTTCTAAGTTTCTCAGAAACTTTGAAAAAATGGGGAGGATAGAGGTGGGGTTCTTAATTGATTGCTTTTTGGAATTCAAAAACATTAGACACCTGCATTCGCAGGTGTGACAGAAATAAAATTTTGTTTTACTCCCTTCGCTTTTAGGAGAAGGGCTGGGGATGAGGTCGAGAATGATATTTGGAAAACTTATTTGGAAAATTTTTCCAAAACTCAATTTGGTTTACTCCTTCTCCTTAGTAAGGAGAGGGTCGGGGTGAGGTCTCTTAGCATAGTTCTTTGAAAAACAAAAAGTTAATTTTTCACAAATATCTTTTTTGTATAATCTATTCCAGAGCTATTTATTTTCAAAAAGTAAACTCCACTTTCTAAATTTAAATTTAATGATTTGTGTATTTCATTATTTAGGGTTTCAATTTTTCCACCCCAAACTTTTTTACCCATAACATCTAAAAGCATTAGCTCAAGTTCTGAATTTAAATTATAGATTGATTTGAAATTTATTTCAAATTTTCCAGAACTTGGATTGGGATATACTTCAAAATTATAATCGGAATTTTCTTCTGCTATGCTACTTGGCACTTCTGAAATACTTGTTTCCCAAATACCTCTACCATAGCTTGCTGCATATAGTTTACCACTTATTTCTTGAATAGCCAAATCATTAATATTGCAATTTGGTAAATTCAAATTATATGGTTCCCATTTGTCCATAGTGTCATTTGTAAAATAGACTCCGTGATTAGATCCAGCGAAAAGTGAATTCAGAGTACTGTTTTGATAGTGAACTAGAGAAGTGAAGTTTATATTTGAAGGAATTGTTTTCTTTAAAAGTTGCCAATTTTTACCAGCATCAATTGTTGTATAAGTCTGTTTATTGTTAAATAACAACCACATTCTTTCTGGATAAATTTTGTCATATTCAATTGCTATTAAAGCAACAGTGTCAATTGGTAATCCAATCTTTATATTTTGCCAATAATTGCCTTCGTTATTATTCAAACACCATAATTCATTCGGTTTTTGATACCAATTTTTTGCTGTATCTTGAACCCACTGACCAGCTTTATATATAGAAACATATTTAGAATCTGAATATGAAGCTTTTACTAAATGTATATTATTGCGATTAGTGGTATCAAAGTTTAAAGCTTTAGTCCAAGTTTTTCCTTTGTTATTAGTTTTCCAAAGATTACGCAAACCAAAGTAAATTGTTTTTGAATCATTTGGATCCATATCAAGTGGTGTAACCCATTCGCCATTTTCACCTAGCTTATTATTTAATGTATCTGTCAAGTTGTTTTGCATTATTTGACCACCATCATCAGATCTACATAGTCCTCCATTTTGCCAAACACCATATATTACTTTTGGGTCGTTATGGTCTATAAGAGTTGCCATTCCATCCCAATTAGTAATATAATTTACCCAATCTGATGTATTAAAATAGTAACAAGAATTATCTTGAGCACCACCTGTCACATAACCTGGGTTGTTTTTACTTAAAGCAACTTTGTAAAATTGAGTAGTAGCAAGTCCATCTGAAACATTTTCCCATTTAGTTGGGAATTCATGTTTTGGAGTGTTAGGAAGTGGTTCACCATAGAATTTATCTACTTGATTAAGCCATTCTTTTGAGCCTGAAGCTATTTCCTTTGAGCGGTAAACTCCACCATCATTTACGAAGTAATAATTACTATCAAGAGGATTATAAGCAGAATTATGCTGGTCAGCATGAGCACTTTTGCCAAAACAATTTACCCAATATGAAACAACATCCCAGTCTTTTCCTCCATTTGAAGTCATCCAAATATTTGTTCCACCTAAGTAAACTTTATTCTTATCTTTTGGATCAACAAGTAAGGTCAAATCATAAGTTCCTTGACCAGCTTTATCAGTGCTATCACCACTATACCAACCCATAATATTATCGTATTTTTGATAATTACAAACTTCAGTCCAATTTGCTCCAGCATCAATAGATTTATAAAAGCTATGAAACCCTCCATATCTTCCACTAACAGCATTTGCACCAACAGCATAAATACAATTTGGATCCGATGGTGAAATTGCAATTTCTAATCTAGAAATTTCATTCCATTTTGAAGGAATTCCTGTTTTTAACGAGTCCCAAGTATTTCCAAAATCAGTTGATTTTCTTATTGAAGTATTATCAAAATTATTGCTTGAACTCATTGCAATATATAGGGTTTTTGAATCTACTGAAGATATTTCAATATCGCTAACAATCTTCAAATTACTAAAAGTCCAACTTGCTCCAGCATCAATTGATTTCCAAATTCCTTTTTTGCCAACAGTGATTAATTGATTAGTGCTATCAGGATTAATAATGATTTTTTTCAAAGCTGAATATGCAAAATTCTTTTCTTTAACTAGGGTAGTCTGCAGCCAGTTATTACCGCCATCAATTGATTTGAAAATCCCTAAATTTTCACCATTACCACCATCATAATCTCCTGATGCATAATAAAGAATATCAGGATTCTTGGGATCAATAGCAATATGACTTACAGCCAGAGTCGGTAATTCATCACAAAGCGGTATCCATGATTTGCCTTGATTTACCGATTTCCAAACTCCACCATTGGCAGCACCTACCCACATGATATTTTTGTTTGTTGGGTGAAAAGCTATACAATTTATCCTACCAATCGAATGACCAGAATTGTTATCATAACTTGCTGGAACATTAATTGGACCAAGTGGAGACCATCCTTTTTGAGATTGGATATTATTGTCTTTAGATTTTGACTGATAAGAATTATACAATTCAATACTTGAGCTTTCAATTGGTTCAGGCTTTTCAAGTCTATTTTCCCATAACCATCTTTTGATAAAATTATTTTGTTCTGGGTTTTCAACTTTAGTTTCATTCAAAATACTTTCATAGTATTGTTTAGTTTCTTTAAGAGTTGGCTCTTTTTGAATTTTTTCTTGAGAAAATGTATAAATATTTGATAATACAATTAAACTTACAATTAAACTGATTTTATAAAATGACGTTTTCATATTTTTAGTACTAGATTTTAAATAAATATATACAAAATTAATTAAAAAAGTTAATAGTTTGTATCTTTAATTTTTATAGATGACCACTTTTCAAAATATATCTATTTACTTTACGTGAAACAAAGATTAAAGTTTAGATTAGTAGAAATATAAATGCACAATCATTCACACTCACATCATCATACGCACGGAAAAAGTAATCTTTTCTTCACTGTAATATTAAATATAATTATCACAGTTGCACAACTTATTGGTGGTATATTTTCTAATAGCTTGGCTCTAATATCAGATGCACTTCATAATTTTTCTGATTCTGTTGCCCTTTTTATATCTTATTTAGCAGAAAGAATGTCTCATAAAGAAGCTGATGAAAAGAAGACTTTTGGATATAAGCGTATTGAAATCCTTTCAGCATTGTTTAATTCATTTATCTTAATTGCTGTTTGTATATTCCTTTTTTATGAAGCAGTAAAGCGATTTCTTCAGCCTCAAATGATAAATGCAAAATTAGTTATTATTGTTGCAATAATTGGATTAATTGCTAATCTTTTATCAGTTTTAATTCTTAAAAAGGACAAAGATGAAAGCTTGAATATTAAGTCTGCTTATTTACACTTGCTTACAGATACTTTTACTTCAGCTGGAGTAATAATTGGTGGAGTATTAATCTCATATTACAACTTTTTGTGGATTGATCCACTGATAACAATACTTATTGGCTTTTACGTTTTAAGGGAATCCTCATCTGTATTGATTGAAACAGTAAATATCTTAATGCAATCAGTACCTAAAGGAATTGATTTAAATAAAATCAAAAAAGAAATTAATAATTTTGATGAAGTTAACAATATACATCATATACATATCTGGAGTTTGGACGATCATAGCATTCATTTTGAATGTCATATTGATGTTAAAAATGATTTGAAAATTAGTGAAATTGATGCGATTAGAGATAAAATAGAAAAACACTTAATTGGAAATTTTAATATCAAACACACAACTATCCAAGCTGAGTACAAATGTAGTCATGAAGATGATGAAAATTGTTAATGAGGAATTAAGTGATTTGTAATATTCAATACACCTAAGTATAAACTTGCAAATAGTAAACTTATGATAAGTTCTTTGATACTAATAAACTTGAATTCATATATTTTTTCAATCAAAAAAGTAAATGCAGGATGAATTTCAATTACAGACATTGTGGCTGTGAAACTTAACACTATTGCAAAAATAAAAAACAATTTCTTTACATTTTGCTTTGTTTTACTTTTAATTACAAAATAAGCTGTAATTAGCGAGCAAAATAAAAGTGTATTATAAATTACACCCACACTTGAGCTAAGGTCAGACTGGAACGACAGCAAATAAGTAAATTCAGTAAATAAAACGAAACTTAATATTAAAGAAACTAATAAAGAGCTTTTAAGAGTGTTTTTGATAAAATCTATATACTTTGTAGTGTAGTTAAGGAAAAACGGCACTAAAAGGCTTGGAAGTGCTACTGTGAGCAAACCGTATCTATAACTTGATCTTGGAGTGAGTGGATATGGCAATAGATGTATCCAAGAAAAAACTGATAAAAATGAAACAAGTATAATCTTAATGAAAAATAGATTACATATCACTTGAACAGCATTTATAATTCTATTTACTCCCTTGCTTAACTCAGGCAGTATTGAAAACTGATTGCTCAAAAGCACCACATCTGAAACTGTTTTGGCAATATCACTTCCAGCAGCCATTGCAATACTTACATCTGCCACTTTCATAGCGTTAATATCATTCACACCATCGCCAATAAACCCAACACTATGTTTATTATCTTTTAATGCATTAATAATCTTAGCTTTCATTTTAGGAGAAAGTCTATAAAATATATTACTTGAATGAACAGCTTTGCTAAATTCAACTTCATCACACTCTTCTAATTCTTTTTGAGATATTGAGTTAGAACATTCAAATGAAGTATTTTCTAAAGTGCTAATTATTGAATCCAAACTATCGCCAGAAAGAATTTTTAGTACAATTTTTCTTTCTTGGAAATGATTAATTATCTCATTAGCATCGTCTCTTAGTTTATCTTTTAGAGATACTAATGCAATTGGTTCAATTATCAAATCATTTAAGTTAACTATCTTAATATCAAAAGAGTTAGTAATTTCTGATAATAATATATTTCGTGACAATGTTGAAATGTTAATATTGTTTTCAAGCTCATTTCTATCATTAACAAGATTTACTAATATATCTGGAGAGCCTAGTATGAATGATCTAGTAGCACCTTCAATTTCAAATTGAATTATACTGAATTTATTTTCAGAAGAAAAAGGAATTTGATTTATAACTTTTAATTCTATGGAATTATCAACAGCTTTCAACGCACTAATTGTTTGATTTTGGATACCACTTTTTATAGCAAAATTATGTAAAATACAATTAGTAAAATCTTTATATTTGAAATACTTAATAGAACTAATTGATAAATTATTTTCTGTTAAAGTTCCTGTTTTATCCAAACATAAAATATTAATTTCCGAAAGAGTATCAAGAGCATTAATTCTTTGAACCAATACTCCTTTTTTAGCAACTTTGACTACTCCTGTAATATATGAAATAGTAGCAAAGAATATCATTCCTTCGGGAATAAGAGTAAAAGCAATAGTAATTAACTTCCGTAACTCTTCAATATCAAATGAGTTAGTCCTAATACTTAATGATAATTCTATGAAAACAATTACTAAAGCAAGTATAACAGTACCAAAAAATAGTTTATTTACTTTCTTAATTAAAGGAGAATGATTAAATTTAATTGCTTTAGCATCTTTGTTTATTTCGTTTACGTGGCAGTCCACTCCTACTCTTATAGCTTGTGCAATTGCAAATCCAGCCACACAAAAAGATCCAGAGAGAATTTCGTCGTTAATTGTTTTCTCAATTGAATGTGATTCCCCTGTGAGTAAGGATTCATCTACTTCAAAGCCATTACTTTCTAAGATTATACAATCAATTGGAATTTCATCACCTGCCTGAAATTTAAGAATTTCATCAATAACAATTTCGCTTTGGTTTATAATGGTTTCTTGTGAATTCCTTTTAACTTTAGCTGTATGAATTTGCAAAAGTGAAATTTTATTCAAATCCTTAGCTGCTTTTATTTCTTGAGTAATAGCGATAATAGTATTAAAAATAATAGCAAGACCAATACCAAGCGAATCAAGAAACAAACGAGTGTCGTGATAAATCAGATAAAACCCTGTAATAATTAGAATTAATACGAAATTTACTAAATTGAATAGGTTAATAGAATTTTCAATTACAATTTCGGTAATTGATTTGTAATATGCCTTACTTATAGTATTAAACTTGTGATTTCTTATCCTTTCATCAATCTCTTTTAAGCTCAATCCTGTATATTTATCAGTCATTATTTCTTGATTTTAGTTGATTTTCTTTTACAAATTTATCAAAAATAA
Source organism: Candidatus Kapaibacterium sp. (assembly GCA_026390675.1). Taxonomy (GTDB): domain Bacteria; phylum Bacteroidota; class Ignavibacteria; order Kapaibacteriales; family UBA2268; genus JAPLFM01. The sequence continues at coordinate 6,904 of JAPLFM010000133.1, forward strand.
TTTTAGTTTTTGGATAAAGTCTTATGAATGCTTTAATTTGTGCATCTTGATTTTACAAACGTACTAAAAGTGATAGTGGGTAGTTCCAAATTGGAACATACCACCAAGCAATAAGCATAAAAAACAAAACAATATTTACTAATCGAATCTGCTTTTGATAAAGAAAAAGAAATCAAGAAATTATAAAAGAATATAGATTATACAATCAATAGACACAAAATTGAATCAGAAAAATTTGTTTTCTTCATTATTCTGCCGCAAGTGAAATTAGATTAGTTTTAAGTTAAGTTACATTTTTAAAATAAAATTATTTGAGAAAATTATGACACTTGGGAATTATCGTATTTATAAATGTACTCTTTGTGAGGAATTATTTGGTATGTTTACTTTAAGGAGTGGGAATCTTTTTGGTGCAAAGCATTTTTCTGATGGGAAATTATATGCTCCAATGATGCCAGAATCCCCCCAAATAACAGTTTG
>JAPLFM010000058.1 GCA_026390675.1 Candidatus Kapaibacterium sp.
CCTGTTAAAGTTGCTTGTTTAAAAGTCATATCACTATCATCTATTACTCCTATAAAAAAAAAAAAAAAAAATAGAATCGATAGGATTAAGGTACAAATATATAAATGCTTTTTCATAGTATTACCTTTCAATTCATTTCTCGGAAACCAACTTCTGAAAACCTAACTTGCTGGTCATTACCGTATATATACCATTCGGAGAGTTTGGGCATTTTGGTTTATCTTAAATATTTGAGTTAAGTTTTGCTAATATAATAATTTATTTAGTTTTTCGTGTATTTGTAAAATTAGATAAAAGTATATAAATATGAAAGAAGAAAAATTAAGTTTCGAAAAAGTTTGGTTAATGTTTCAAGAAACTAATAAAAAAATCAATAAATTAGCTATTCAAAGTGAAAAAACTGAAAAACAATTAGCTAAAACTGATAAGCAAATTAGTGAACTTGGTATCCAAATTGGTGGCTTGCATAATAATTTTGTTAAATTTACTGAAGATTTATTCTATAATTCTTTAGAAAAAATTATGTTTGAAAAATTTGGAATTCAATCTTTCGATCCAAATAGAAATAGAAATTTAATTGGCATAGGAACAATAGAAATTGATGCAATTGGAATTGTAAATGGAAGTATCAATTCTGTTTTTCTTACTGAAATAAAAACTAGATTTTCTTCTAAAGCTATAGATCAATTAAAAGAAATTATGAAAAAATTTGATACTTTTTATCCAGAATATAGAGACAAAAAGAAATTTGGAGTAATTGCAATTCCTCAATTAAGCGAAAGCCAAGCAAAAGAAATATTAAAAGCTGGTTTCTATCCTGCTACTCTAAAAAATGATTTGGTTGTGATTGATACTCCTAAAAATTTCAAACCAAAAGTATATTGATTTCGCATTTAAATTCCCCTCTCACACGATTGTGTGTCGGACAGACTTTAGGCTGGCATAGAGGGGTGTCTTTCTTAAGCTTGCTTTAAGAAAGACGGGGTGTTTCTTGCTTTCCCAGCCTTGTCTTAGCTTTGCTGAAAGGTTGGTTTGTTCCAGATGCTTCTAAGCCACCACAAGGTTTGTAGTCATAATATGATTGTACATCGTTACCTACTCCTATTCCTTCCACTCGTAAAGAACCTAAGTGGTCAAATACTTTGTAGCTTTTTACCCAGTCGCCAAGATTGTTCACTCTCCAAGAAGCATACTGACTTGAGTTAAATTCCACTGGAGGAGTTAAATATATTTTTCTACACAAGATTAGTTAAACTCAAATTCCATTGATTTTGACTTTGCTTTAGGAAGTCTTTTTTTATTTAATTTAAACGATTCTAAATGAAATTCAATTGCATCTTTTATTAATTCAATTGTTTCATTTTCAGTTTCACCAACTGCAACACAACCTGGAAGGTCTGGTACATAAGCACCGTAAGAATTTGTACCTTTCTCAATTATTACAGCATATTTCATAAATTAAAATCCCCTTTATCTTAGTTTCGCTTGTTTTAAAACGCTTATGACAGTTCCTTTAGGCATATCTATTGACAATTTACCAGCAATTGTAACTGTTCCACTTTTTAATGGATGTTTGAACTGACGATGACTACCTTTAATTCTATCAAGAAACCAACCATCTGTTTCAATAATTTCGATTAACTCTTTTACTTTCATATTATTGTTTTTACAAAATTACAAATTAGTAAGCAATATTTCAAGAATTTAAGATAATATTACTATCAACCGCCAAAAACCTACCCACTTCACTATCATATTTTCTTACTCCATGGTCGCCCAAGTTACTTTCTTTTTCTTTCGGCATATCCACATAGCCGAAACAAGTTTCTGAAGAAACACCCCGTCTTTTGCAAGCAAAACCCACCCCTCTATGCCAGACATAGTCTGTCCGAGAGGGGAATTTAACTTCTATTTGTGTGTGTAATTTTACTTTAACTTGCATTTTCAGAATAATTTTCTATTATATAGTTTTCTAAATGTTTTAAAACATTTGAAAGATTGTTTTTGACACTAATGTCATCAACTCTTAAAACATGTAGTCCAATTGATTCTAAATAGAATTGTCTTCCTGCA
>JAPLFM010000004.1:0-986 GCA_026390675.1 Candidatus Kapaibacterium sp.
AAGATTATCTCCGACTAGTACTTATAACAATATAGTTCACCAAAATCCGATTACGCAATTCACATCTCTAATTGATGAACTTAACAAATTACCGTTAGCTTATTTACATTTAATGAATGTTCCATTTCCCGCTGACAAGTTCCCTCATTATCCTTTAAACTCTATTGACACATTTGGTAAACTTTCTAAACATATTGTTATTGCAAATTGTGGTTACACTAAGGAAACGGGTGAAGTAGAATTGGAAAAAGGTATTGCTAAAATTATTTCTTATGGCACCTTATTTTTAGCTAATCCTGATTTACCAAAACGTTTTGAATTAAATGCACCACTAAATCAACCAGATAGAGCAACAATGTATGGGGGCAAAGATGCAGGATATATAGATTATCCAGCATTAAACCAAATTATTACCTTTCAAAAAAAATGATAATTATGATAACAAAAATTAATTTCAAACAAATCATTACAGCAGGAGCAATTGCTTCTTGCGTATCACTAATCTTCAACTCACTCCTATTCTTTATTTTTCATTCGGTAGGTGTAATCACTGATACAGTTTTTGTTCAACCGAATGAACCATTAACGATAGTCCTTATAATCATCTCTAGTATTTTCCCTACATTGGTTGGTGCTTGTGTGTTCTTCTTATTTGAAAAATTTACTAACAATGGCTTTAAAATATTTGGAATCGTAGCCCTCATATTAATGCTTCTATCACTGACTAGCCCTTTTATGGCAATAAAAGAAATGCCAGTTGCCTATGGGGTAGTGCTTGATGTTATGCATGTTGTTGTAGCATTATCTTTATTGTTTTTTATTAAAAGAGCTAAAAAATAAGAAAATCACCACTCGTATATTAGAGGGAAAAACGAAGGATACTCAATTTATTCCTTTCAATAAACTAATAGATCAATTAGAAAATATTAAATAAGAAAAAAATGAACAGAATTCAAGCAATTTTAACATTGGACATGGAAAATATT
>JAPLFM010000004.1:1048-1511 GCA_026390675.1 Candidatus Kapaibacterium sp.
ATATTAAAACATGAGCAAGAAGTTGTTGCAAAATGGAAAGAAGAAGGAATTTTAGAACATTTGTTTTTAAGACAAACCAAAAATGGGGCGGTTTTAATTTTCAAAGATATTGACGAAGAGAAAGCTAGAGAATTAATGGAAAAACTTCCTTTGTATCAGTTGAAAGAAAGTGTTGAATATTTTAATTTGATGCAACAGTTTTAATTTTAAAGAATTCTAGCTAAAGAAATATACGTATCTCTGCGTGAGGAAAACACCCCCTCAAATCGGTCCAAATCGGTCATTTTCGGTTTTGTTAAAACATAACTAATTACAAATCAACGCCTTCATTTTCTTGAAAAATCTTCATAACCCTGAGGTCCCAGGTTCAAATCCCGGTCTCGCTACATTTAAAATCAAGGACTTACGTTAATTCGTGAGTCCTTTTTTGTTTCTGCGTGAGGTTTTATTCTAAATTTAGGTA
>JAPLFM010000036.1 GCA_026390675.1 Candidatus Kapaibacterium sp.
ACACTCATAATGTAGGTTTTTCTCAAAGAGGTGGTGAACCAGTTGAACCATATTTGAGTGATCAGTGGTTTGTCAAAATGAAACCTCTCGCTGAAATTGCTCTTAGAGAAGTAATGAATGGTGATATTAAGTTTCATCCTAATCATTGGATAAAAACTTATGAGCATTGGATGAATAATATTAAGGACTGGTGTATTTCTCGCCAATTGTGGTGGGGACATAGGATTCCAGTTTATTATACTGATAATGGACTTTTTACTGCTGCAAGCAATGAAGATGAGGCAAGAAAAAAATTAGGAATAAATTCAGATATAAAAATTTGGCAAGATGAAGATGTACTTGATACTTGGTTTTCATCTTGGCTTTGGCCCCTAACTACAATGGGTTGGAATGGCTCTGATGAAACTTTAGAAACTGATGACATTAAGAAATTCCTTCCAAGTGATTTATTGGTTACTGGACCTGATATTATATTCTTTTGGGTTGCTAGAATGATAATGGCAACAAAGAAATTTAAAAATGAAGTCCCTTTTAAAAATGTTTACTTTACATCAATGATTAGAGATGGTCAAGGTAGAAAATTATCCAAATCTCTTGGTAATTCTCCAGATCCCCTTAATATTTTAGATAGATATGGTGCTGATGCTGTAAGATTCACTATGCTTTATCTAGCACCTCTTGGCTCTGATGTGAGAATGGACGTGGATGTAAAAGCACAAGATATTCCTTCTATGGAAATTGGTCGAAACTTTGCAAATAAGGTTTGGAATGCTGGTAGATTTTTGACAATGAAAAAATCTGAAATAGAAGTATATTCAAATTCTACTTTAGAACTAGATGAGTTTTCGACTTCTGATAACTGGATTTATTCTCGCTTGAATCAATCAATCAAATATTTGAACGACTCACTTGATAATTTCAAAGTTACAGATTACTCAAAAGCATTATACGATTTCATTTGGAGAGATTTCTGCGATTGGTATGTTGAGATATTTAAATTAGAATTTAATGCATCTGAAACAGATTTGATGAAATCAAAAAAAGTTAATTTTGCACTTGCTTGCTTGAATGACATATTGAAATTGTTACATCCATTAATGCCATTTATTACTGAAGAAATTTGGCATTTGATTAATGAGAAAGAAAATAATATTAGTATTAGTCAAGAATCATATCCTGAAGCAAATTTGAACTTGATAAATGAAAAATTAGAAAAAGATTTTGAGTTTATACAAACTTTTGTAGAAGAATTTAGAAAAATGAGAGTGAATGCAAATTTAGGACCTTCAAAACCAGTTAAGGGATTTTATTCTATTTCTGAAGGTAGTCAAGATTATGATTCAATTCTAAATCAAGAAAATTTAGTCTTAATTAAAAAGCTTGCTCGCTTAGAATCTTTTGAAAATCAAATACCTGTAGACATTATTACTTTAGGCTCAGTTGTTAGAGGAATTGAAGTACGAATTGAAAACTATAATATTGATATTGAAAAAGAAATTGAGAAGCTAACTAAAGAGATAGAAAGGCTTGAGGGGCAAATTGAAGGTATTAATAAAAAACTTAGTAATGAGACATTTGTGAGTAAAGCACCAGCAAATGTGATTGAAAATGAGCGTAAAAAACAAAACGATATGACATTGAGTTTGGAGACTTTAAAACAAAATTTAAAAGAATTTCAAAACTCTTAAAGAATTTTTTACTTTAAATTCTTTATTTTCTTTATATTTAACATTGACAAATTTCACTTTTTGAATTTAATTATGACAAAGAACCCAAAATTAGTATTACCAGAGATTGAAAACTACCACAGCTACTCAGTTTACACTGCAAATGGTGGATATAATGCTGCTAGAAAAGCTTTAAAACAAACTCAAGATGAAGTTATAAATGAAGTAAAAGCTTCAGGACTTCGTGGAAGAGGGGGAGCTTGTTTCCCAACAGGCTTGAAATGGTCTTTTATGCCAAAGGTTTCTGAGAAACCTAAATATTTGGCAATTAATGGCGATGAATCCGAACCCGGATCATTCAAAGATAGACAAATCTTTGAATTTAATCCGCATGGATTAATCGAAGGTGCATTAATAGCTGGATATGCTATGGGCATAAAAGCAGCTTACATATACATTCGTGGTGAATATCACAAATGGGTTAATTGTATGCAAGATGCAGTGGACGAAGCTTATGCTGCTGGAGTAGTTGGTGAGAAAATGAAAGCTACTTTTGGAATTGATTTCGCTATGGATATTTATGTTCATAAAGGTGCTGGTGCATATATTTGTGGTGAAGAAACATCACTTATGAACTCTATGGAAGGTGATAGAGCATATCCAAGATTCAAACCACCATTCCCTGCTCAAGTAGGATTGTGGGGTTGTCCAACAACTGTAAATAACGTCGAAACAATTGCTACTGTGCCTGCTATTTTTAATGTTGGTGCAAGCGAATATGCAAAACTTGGCGCTCAAGGTCATGCTGGAACTCTTCTTTATGGAGTTAGTGGGCATGTAAATAGACCGGGTGTCTATGAATTAGAAACAGGTATATTACTTACAGATTTGATTCAAGATGTTTGTGGTGGAGTTAAAAACAACAAAAGAATTAAAGCAATTATTCCGGGTGGATCATCAATGCCTCCATTAAGAGGAGATGAGATTGAAGGAATAAAAATGGATGAAGAATCTTTGAAAAAATTAGGTACCCATATTGGTACTGCTGGAGTGATGGTAATGGACGAAGATACTGATATTGTAAAAGTAACATTACGCATTGCACACTTCTATCATCACGAATCTTGCGGACAATGTACGCCTTGCAGAGAAGGTTGCGGTTGGATGGAAAAAGTATTGAAGCGTATAAATAAAGGCGATGGCACATCACAAGATTTAGATTTATTACTTTCGGTTTGTGATAATATTGAAGGGAATACAATTTGTGCCTTGGGTGATGCTGCAGCTTGGCCTATTAGAGGGTTCATCTTAAAATTCAGAGATGAATTTGAAGCAAAAGTTAAGAAAAACCGTTCTTTCCAAGCTTTGAATGTAGTTCATGGTAGAAGAGAAAGTGCTAAAACTCTTGTTTTTGAAAATTAAAAAAATCTACTATTTGAATATTTTGAAAAGCCTTGCAGGAATGTAAGGCTTTTTTTTGGTGTATTTGAAATTTAAGAGTTTCAATTGCAATTTGGAAAAATTTTCCAAATAAGTTTTCCAAAGTGCGTTTTTTGTCTTAACTATGATTTTGGTGATTTAATTGATTTATATGATTAAGAAAAAGAATAAATTTATTTAACCTTAAAGGATGCATTTTGGAAAATTTTTCCAAATAAGTTTTCCAAAGAGCGTTTTTTGTCAAATAACGATAACAATTAAATTTACTTAATTTTATTTTCCAAATTGTTGGATTAAATTCATTGCAGTATTTTGCAGAAATTTTTCAATAGCCTCCAGTTTCAACAGGAGGGTTAGATTGTAATAAATTATATTGGCTTTAGCCAAATTTAATTACTCATTTAATTTATTTGAGATATTTTATAATTAATTTAAAAAATATATTTGGCTAAAGCCGAATGATAAATATATGGAACCTATTTTCCTCCAGCTAAAGCTGGAGGCTATTAAAAAACGCTTAACATATTGATGTATATACACATATTAAAATTTAGCCTTGAAGTTTTTGCAGTAAATTTCGTGTTTTTTTAGCTTTTTATTGTCGTTTTTTTGTTGTCATCCTGAACTCATTTCAGGGTATATTTATATTTTTACTTTCAAAAAAACATCCAATTAAGAACCCCACCTCTATCCTCCCCAAGGTGAGGAAGAAACCAACACCAAAGGACACATTTTGGAAAATTTTTCCAAATAAGTTTTCCAAGTATTTCACAACTATTTGATTCTAAAAGAGTTGAAGAATACGTTCAATAAAAGTATTTCCAATATTAAATTTTATTTATTCTTGGTTATTCAATAAATTTAGAATATTTATATCAAAGAACGAGTTATTTAGACGGATGTATTGTGTAGATATTGCGTGTTTTTACTTCTTGTAAACTGTGAAAAGATTATTTTTTTTTATGAATAATTAAGACATTTTCAAAAAGTATTTTGACTAACTTTTGGAAAGCTGTTCGTATTTGTGTTGAATTTTGTTAAAAAGGGTTATAATTTCAAAATTTAACTTTCTTTTATTTAACTCACTTTTAATTTTAAAAATTCTTTAAAATCTTTTGTCTTTTTTATATGACTATGATTTTTTTGATTTGAATGACATTTAATACATAGAACTTTAAGATTATTTGTATTATTATCAAACTTTTTATAATTCATATGATGAACATGTATAAACTTTCTAGAATAATCTATATCCATATCTGCATTCCATCCACATTCTTGACATTTATATCTATTTTTTGTTTTTAAACTTCTAGCAATAGAATCCCAATTCTTAGAGTATATATTTGGAATTGCTTCAAAATCATATAAATATTCAGATTCAATTAGTTCATATTCATTTATATCCTCATTAAAAATGTATTCACCGTATAAATTCTTTGTAAACTTCGCTTTATTAAAAAAATCTAAAAATTCATATATTCCATTTTTAAAATTAAGCTTATAATCTTCATCATTTTTAATGTATTTCTCATGAATTTTTAAACAATTTTGGCAAAAATATAACTCTTGATTTATTTTTTCATCTTGAATATCATTGTTCTTATTGTTTATTAAACGATATTGAAATAATGCTTCTTTTCTTTGAGATATATGATATTTAAAGTTTTTCCCATCATTTCTCATTTGTTGCATAGTTGAACAATTATAAAAATGGTATCTATGAGCTTGTATTTTATCTAATGTCTGACCTTCAGGAATATATAAAACTATTTTAGATGATTTGCTTACATCTTTTAATATTTCATCTTTAATTCTTAAAGATAAATCACTATAAGTCTCAATTAAATCAATATTGTTGAATTCAAGAAATGAAGTTTTTAGTTTTTTATAGCCATCTTCAATTATAGAATATGATTTTTCATTGTTCTTTGAATTATCAAAATCATTTTGAAGATTTTCAATTTGATTTTTGAGATTCTCTTTTTCTATATTCAATTCGTTATTTCTGCTTTCAAACAATTTCAATTTGTTAATAAAAGCTAAATTAAATTTGGATTCTTTTAAATTCTTCTCTTTTTCAATATCTAATTCATTTTCAAGTTTTTCAATTAACTTATTTAATGAGTTGATTTTGATTTGTTGCTTATCATTTATATTTTTTTCATTTTCATAATTAATTTTTTGTGCTTCATAAGCTTTTAAATAATTATTTTTTGACTTTTCACAATTTTCTAATTTTTTTTCATTTCCAGATAAATTTAGAATGGCTCTACGCTAAATAGAGTGGGTAATCAAATTTAAGTTTTCCAGAAATGAAGTAAATCATATTAATAAAGTTTTCAATATTTCTATATCCTCTCGCTCTTTTCTTTGCTAATTGTATTTTAGAATTAATACCTTCAAG
>JAPLFM010000322.1 GCA_026390675.1 Candidatus Kapaibacterium sp.
CAGGGTGACAAGATAAAAAATGATACACTTTGACAAAAAACGAACTTTGGAAAACGGAATTGGAAAATTTTTCCAAATTATGACAGCAATTGGATTAATCAACCCTCTTTCGTCATCTATTCTTTTGTTTTATCTTCTTCAATAGCGTCCAGCTTTAGCTGGATGTGAAAACAAATGAATATCGAAAATCGGCTTTAGCCAAATTGTGTTTTTTGTGGCTAAATATATTTTTTATTAATTCTGTTAATCCTAATATTCTGAAAATCCTGATTAAGATAATTGAATTTTGTCTTACTCCTTCTCCAGACGTGGAGAAGGTCGGGATGAGGTCTCTTGGCAAAGTTCTTTGAAAATATAAAAAACAAATATACCCTTAACACATTATTGTGTGGAGTCCAAAGTGACAGGAAATTCACAAAAACAAAAAAAGAAATCTATTAATTTGTTGAATGACCAAAGTTGGGGAAAAATAAAGATATTAAAATTGTTATAGAATATAAAAAAAGCCCAAATCAATTAAGAAATGGGCTTTAGAGTATCCAAAATAAAATTAACTTACTTCTTTTCGTCATCAACTACAGTGAATTCAGCTTCTTCTACATTATCTTCTGCTTTTGCTTGCCCTTCACCACTAGTATTCGCACCAGCACCTTCAGCAGAGGCATCACCTTGATACATATCTTTGCTAGCTTCACTCCAAACTTCATTTAGAGAGTCCATAGCAGCCTTTAAGTCGCTTGGATTATCTTTTGATGCTTTTTGAAGTCTAGTTTTTGCTTCTTCAATTTTCACAATATGCTCTTGTTTCAATTTACCACCCAATTCTTTTAATTGAGTTTCTGTTGAATGAAGCAATGCATCAGCTTGGTTTTTCAAGTCAATTTCTTCTTTACGTTTTTTATCATCATCTGCATTTTTCACAGCATCATTTTTCATTTTTTCAATTTCTTCTTTGCTTAACCCACTTGAAGATTCAATTCTAATATTTTGCTCTTTATTTGTACCTTTATCTTTTGCAGATACTGAAAGAATCCCGTTAGCATCAATATCAAAAGTTACTTCTACTTGTGGAATACCACGTTGAGCAGGTGGAATTCCATCAAGGTGGAATCTTCCTAGTGAACGGTTGTCACGAGCCATTGGTCTTTCACCTTGGCAAATATGAATTTCTACAGATGGTTGATTATCAGAAGCAGTTGAGAATATTTCTGATTTACGAGTTGGAATTGTAGTATTTGAAGGTATCATTGGAGTTAATACACCACCCAAAGTTTCAATACCAAGAGTAAGTGGAGTAACATCTAATAACAATACATCTTGTACATCACCAGCTAGCACACCACCTTGAATTGCTGCACCAATTGCAACTACTTCATCAGGATTTACACCTTTTGAAGGCTCTTTACCAAAGAAGTTTTTTACAAGTTCTTGGATTTTAGGAATACGAGTTGATCCACCAACTAAAATGATTTCATCAATTTGGCTAGTACTAATATTCGCATCTTTAACAGCACTTTCACAAGGTCCTAAAGTAGCTTGAAATAAATCAGCACAAAGACTTTCAAATTTAGCACGAGAAATTGTAACGTTTAAGTGTTTAGGTCCATCTTGAGTAGCAGTTACAAATGGTAAGTTCACATCAGTTTGAAGCATTTGTGAAAGTTCAATTTTAGCTTTTTCAGCAGCTTCTCTTAACCTTTGAAGTGCCATAGCATCTTTACGAAGGTCGATACCTTCTAATTTGTTAAATTCATCAGCTAAGAAATCAATCAATTTTTGGTCAAAGTTATCTCCACCAAGGTGAGTATCACCATTAGTAGATTTTACTTCAAACACGCCATCACCAATTTCAAGTATAGAAACGTCAAAAGTACCACCACCAAGGTCATAGACTGCAACAGTCATATTTTTACCTTTTTTATCCAAACCATAAGCAAGTGCAGCTGCTGTAGGTTCGTTGATAATTCGTCTTACTTTCAAACCAGCTATTTCACCAGCATCTTTTGTTGCTTGTCTTTGAGCGTCATTGAAATATGCTGGAACTGTAATTACAGCTTCGTCAACTTTTTGTCCTAAATAATCTTCAGCAGTTTGTTTCATTTTAGTAAGAATCATAGCTGAAATTTCTGGAGCCGAATATGGTCTGCCGTCAATATCTACTCTAATCGAATTGCCATCAGCAGTAGGTTCAACTTTATAAGGTACCATTTTCGCTTCTTCACTAATTTCATTTACTTTTCTACCCATAAATCTTTTTATAGAGTAAACAGTATTTTTTGGATTAGTAACTGCTTGTCTTTTAGCAGCTTGTCCAATTGCTCTTTCGCCATTTTTTGTAAAACCTACCATTGATGGAGTAGTACGAGCACCTTCACTATTTGCAATTACTTCAGGAGTATTTCCTTCCATTACAGCAACGCAAGAATTGGTTGTACCCAAATCTATACCAATTATTTTTCCCATTTTGTTTTTTCCTTATATTATAAATTTATAAAATTAATTTTAATATTTTTTGTTTATGAAATTATTGTCAAATCCTTAGTTTTCTCTGCTATTTTGTCTTATAATGACATTATGACATTAAAATTATTCATATTGTCGTAGATTTTGAAGGATTTGAACAGATATAAACTGTATTGGGAAATGCGTGCCAAGAAAAGTTATGTGGATAAATGCTTTGTAAACTTTACTTGAAGTGTTTTGAATCTTGTTTCTTAAAAATTAATTACAAATCTAATAAAAACTAAAAATTAGTATTCAAAACAATTTGCAAATTTAAGTTCACATTTTGTTGGACTAATTGGTAACCTCAAAGTTCTTACTCCTATTTCAAAAACAAAATTTCTAATCAAAACAGAGTTTGCAGGGTACTTTATTGAAAGATTATCTTTAGATTCAGTAAAATTTTTAAAATTAGATTGAGATGGTATTTGATTTAATAAAGAAAGTCTATTAAATCCAAATTCATAATTAGACATCATTTTTAAAGCGATCCAACCATTTATAATCGGAAGTGGATTTTCTTTTAGCCTACGGAATTTTTTGAATCTTATATCAAAATCTTCAATAAAATTATCTAAATGAAATTTATCTTTATCACATTTACTATTTACATAAGACAAAAATTTAGATTCATTTTTTGAAATATAAGTAGGGAAATCAGTGTTGTAATAAGTATTTAAATAAGAGTTAAGCCTTTGATTTTTAAGAGAGCTATAAAATGAAATTGCGTCGTTTATAAGTTTTCTTTTCCATGTCAAGTTAGTTAAGCAACAATTAATTTCTTTGTCTCTAATGAGTTGTCCGTAATTTAATTTTCTATATGAATTTGGGTGATATTCTTGCAAAGGATTTTCTATATTACTATTCCCATTTGAAACAAATTGACCACATTCGTAATTTCTTAAACTAAGTCTTGATATTAGCTTAGACCAAACTATCTCTGAATCTTCAAATCCTATTTCATAACCAATTACTAAAGATGATAGTGCATCAATAGCTGTTGCAAGATAAATATAATTACTCCCATCTTTGGTATTCAACGAAGCAAATTTTTTACCAGAAAGATAAACTACTTTAAGTTTTTTACTTAAAACATTTTTATCAAGATAAGTTTCCCAATCTGGGCAAGTTGAAAGGAAAGTTCGTATTTTTTTGTTTAATCTTATAACAGAAGTATGTGATTGGATTGCTAAATTTCTTAAAGTTGAACCTTTTAGATAATTTTCGCAAAATTCAGATAAATTTTCATTTTTAAATGAATGAGTAGAATTATTAAAGGTTCTAGAGCAATCTTTACATCTAAATCGACTTATACCTTGATTAGTTTTGCCATGTTTAATAATATTTAAGCTATTACAAAAAAAGCAACTTTTAATACTTGAGGTTACTGAATTAGTTTGCATTTTTGCTTTTAGTAATTAATTTATTTGACTATTTTTTGCAATAAATTCTTGATTAAATAGTAAACATCGTCAAGTTTGCCTAACCCATTTATTTTATGCACTAAATTTTGTTTTTCGTAGTATTTAATAATAGGTTTAGTTTGATTTTCGTAAATTTCTTGCCTATGTTTTACAGTTTCTTCATTATCATCTTTTCTTTGATAAAGAGTAGAGCCTTCAATATCACAAAGACCTTCTTTTGCAGGAGGATTAAATATTAAGTGATAAGATTTTCCACAGGTAGGGCAAGTTCTTCTTGCTGTAAGTCTAGCAACTATTTCATCACTTAGAACATCCAAAACTAAAACAGCATCAATTTTAAAATTCATTTCTTTTAATACTATATCTAAAGCTTCTGCTTGAGGAACTGTTCTTGGGAAACCATCTAGAAGAAAGCCTCCTGCTAATGTATATTTAAGTTCATCTTTTATCATACCAATAATTAATTCATCTGGGACTAAATTACCTTGGTGAATATATTTATCAGCTTCCACTCCTATTGGAGTACCTTTTGAAATATTAGATCTTAATAAATCGCCTGTAGAAATCTGTGCTACATCATAATCCCAACACAATCTTTGTGCTTGTGTACCTTTTCCTGCTCCTGGGGGTCCTAAGAATATTAAATTCATATATAAATCTAAATTTTAATGAAAGTTATTGCACTTCAAAAAATAAATACAAATTGTAAGAAATTAACTTACAATTTAATCAAGTTTTAACAGTTATTCTAAATATTATTTAGATGTATTCGAAATATTTGTAAAAACAAATTGGAGTATAGTGTATTATGATTAAGTCTATAACTGCCTCAGAGCTTGATAGCTGGCAAAAAGAAAACAAAAAGTTTAAATTAATTGATGTGAGAGAACCTTTTGAAGTAGAAACTGGGTTTATTGAAAACTCACATAATATTCCACTTGCTGGAATAATGTATAATTCAAATGCACTTATGGCTGAAATACCAAAAGAAAGTGAAATTGTGGTTTATTGTGCTCATGGTATGCGAAGCCAAAGTGCTACAATGGCTTTGATGCAAGCAGGATTTGAAAACGTTTATTCTTTAGTAGGTGGAATTGCTGCTTGGTATGATGGTGGATTTGAAAAGTAACTTTAACAAAATAAAAGACAATAAAATGAATGTAAAAAATCCAATTAAAATAAATAGACCGAAGCCTTATTTGCTATTTGCAGAATGGGCAGATGGGTTTTCAGCAACTATAGCTCTTGAATCTCTTCGCAGAGAGTGTCCATGTGCTGAATGTACAGGTGAAGCAATAGGGAATAGAGTATATTCAGTTGCTCAAAATATTAAAATTGAACCTGGAGTATTTGATTTAATTGCTTTGAAACCAATAGGTCAATATGCACTTTCAGCTGAATGGAAAAACGGTCATAGTACAGGACTTTACACATGGGAGAAGTTCAGATTAATATTTGAAAAATATTCTGTCAATGAAGAGGACATTTCAAATTTCGAAGTAAAATATAAAAAGGAATCTAAAAAAATTCAATTAAAAGTGATGTAATGACTAATATTATTTTTATGGGTTCTCCTGATTTTGCTGTTCCTACCCTAGATGCTATTAATAAGCAATACAGTGTGAAAGCTGTTGTTACAGTACCAGATAAACCAAAAGGACGTGGGTTGCAAATGCAGGCTTCAGCTGTAAAAGAATATGCCATTGCACATAATATTCCAGTATTGCAACCTGAAAAACTGAAAGATGAAGACTTTATAAAAGAATTAAAATCTTTCAATCCAGATATTTTTTGTGTTATTGCTTTTCGCATTTTACCAAGAGAAGTTTTTACTTTGCCAAAGATTGCATCATTTAACATTCATGGTAGTTTGTTGCCGAAATTTAGAGGTGCAGCTCCTATCAATCGTGCTGTAATGGCTGGAGAGAAAATAACAGGTGTAACTTCCTTTATTCTTCAAGATAAAGTTGATACTGGCAACATTCTTTTTAAAAAAGAATTTGCAATTACCGATTCTATGACAGCTGGAGAACTTTATGAAAGCTTAAAACCAATGGCTGCAGAATTAGCATTAGAAACTTGTGAAGCACTTTTGTCAAATGATTTTACTCCACTAAAGCAAGTTGACTCAGAAGCAACGCCAGCTCCAAAAATATTTAGAGAAGATTGCAAAATAGATTTTTCAAAATCAGCAAATGAAGTTAAGAATTTAATACATGGTGTATCTCCTCATCCAGGTGCTTGGTGCATTTTTGGCGACCTTACTTTCAAAATTCTTAAATGTGAACTTGCTGATAAAATAAATTTAGAATATGGTACTTACAAAGTAGAATCAAAAGAAATGAAAGTGCAATGTGCTGATAATTCAATCAAACTTCTTGAAATACAAGTTCAAGGCAAAAGAGTAATGAATATACTGGATTTTCTCTCAGGCTTTAGAGGAGAAAAAATAGGGATATTTGGGTAAGGGAACTTATCTCCAAAAATATTTCTTGCACATACCAAAAGGTATGTTTAAATTTGAATATATGTTAAATACAAATATTGATAAAAGTATTAAAACAATTGATACAAGATCAAGTATTCTTCATAAAAATTATGAAGCTATACATGAAAATGGTTTTCACGCTACTCGTACTGATAAGGTAATATCTGAGTTAGGTATTACTAAAGGTGCTTTCTATCACTATTTTCCTGATAAAAATTCACTTGGATATGCAATTATTGACGAAATTCTATATCCTAATTTTATAGGACTTTGGCTTTCTCTCGAACATTACAATGGCAATCCAATTGATGGTATTATCTCTTGTGTAAATAAATCAATTTCATTTACAACAGAGAGTACAGTTGGTTTTGGTTGTCCTTTAAATAATTTGATTCAAGAAATGTCTTCCTCTGACAAAGGATTTAAAGAAAGGCTTGAACGAATTGTTGATAAGCAACATAGTATAATCAAAGAGGCTATACAAAAAGGGATTAAGCAAAAACAAATTAATAAAAATGCAAATGCTGATGAGCTTGCAAGCTTTGTAATTGCTTCACTTGAAGGAAGCTTTGCACTTGCAAAAGTAAAAAACAATATAGAATATTTAAAAAATAGTATTAATCAGTTAAATATCTTTCTTAAACAATTCAAAATATAATTTTTTTAACAATATATACCAACAAGTACGTAGGTATTTTATAGGAGTTTTAATATGTATGTTATAACAGGTGCTACGGGTAATACTGGAAGTTTGATTGCTGAACTTTTGCTGAAAGCTGGAAAGCAAGTAAAAGTAATAGGCAGAAATGCTGACAAATTACAAAAGTTAGTTGATATGGGCGCAGTAGCTGCAATAGGTGATATAGAAGATTCTAAATTTTTAACTTCAGCATTTGCTGGTGCAATTGCTGTTTATGCATTAATACCTCCAAGAATGGATGTTGATGTATTGAGAGTATATCAAAATAGCGTAATTGACTCAATTTGTTACTCTATTCAGAAAGCAGGAGTTAAAAAAATAGTAACTTTAAGTTCAATTGGTGCTCATTTAAAAGATGGTACAGGCCCAGTTACTGGTCTTTATGATATGGAACAAAAACTTAAACAAATTGAGGGTATTGATGTTCTTAATTTGCGAGCTGGTTACTTTATGCAAAATTTACTTGGTATGGTAGGTATGATTAAACACATGGGAATTATGGGATCAGCTATGAAAAATGATATTCCTATGGCTCTTGTTCATACAAATGATATTGCTGAAGTTGCTGTTAAGCATCTTTTAAGTTTAGATTTTAAAGGACAATCATATATTTATATTCCTGGCTCTGCTGATTTGACGATGGATCAAGTTGCGAATATTTTAGGTAATGCAATTGGCAAAACAGATTTGAAATTTGTTTCATTCCCAGCAGCAGACGCAAAAGCTGGAATGATGAGTATGGGCTTACCAGAAATGATGGCTGATGCATATAATGAATTAAGCGAAGCTTTTAATAGTGGCATTGCGAAAGGTGATTATGTTAGAACAGCAGAAAACACAACAAGCACTACTTTAGAATGGTTTGCTCAAAACCAATTTGCTCACGTTTATAATGCTTCTTAATTAAATTTAATGAATTGATTTTGAAAGGGTGAACTTTTGTTTGCCCTTTTAATTTTATAAGCAACATTTTCGATTTTGTTTCGTAAGCTATTTATTATAAATTAACAAATACAAAATAAATGCAAAAAATAAGAGCAATAATTACTGGAGCTTCTGGTATGGTAGGAGAAGGAGTTCTATGGGAATGCCTTTTAAGTGAAGAAGTAGAATCCGTTTTAGTAATTGGTCGTAGAGCTTGTGGACATAGCCATCCAAAAATGAAAGAAGTATTAATCAAAGATTTTTTTGATTTATCTTCTATTGAAAATGATTTAAGTGGCTATAATGCTACATTCTTTTGTCTTGGAGTATCTTCTATTGGTATGAATGAAGAACAATACACAAACTTAACTTATGATTTGACTATGAATTTTGCTTATAATGTTTTAAAACAAAATAAAGAAATGCAGTTTTGCTATGTTTCGGGTGGTAATACAGATAGCACCGAAAAAGGTAAAATAATGTGGGCAAGAGTAAAAGGTAAAACTGAAAACGAATTAATGAAGCTACCCTTTAAAAATGTTTATGCTTTCAGACCTGGGTTTATGAAAGCTACTGCTGACTTGAAAAACACTTTGAAATATTACAAATATTTTGCTTGGCTGGCTCCTATTTTAATTATCTTATTTCCAAAACACGCTTCAACATTAAGAGAACTTGGCGAAGCAATGTTAAACTCAGTTATAAAAGGAAGTAATAAAAAAGTATTAGAAGTTTTAGATATAGTTGAATTAGCTAAAAAATAAATTATTAAAGAGAATAAAATGCAAACAATACTTGGTGCCAATGGTACTATCGGTTCACTTTTAGCAAAAGAACTTTTTTCTTATTCTAATAAAATTAGGTTAGTAAGTAGAAACCCAATAAAAGTAAATGAAACTGATGAGCTTTTCCCCGCAGATTTAACAGATGCAAGACAAATTGAAGAGGCTGTTAAAGGTTCTGAAGTAGTTTATCTGTTGGTTGGATTTGAATACAAACTAAGTATATGGCAAGATAGTTGGCCTAAGCTTATGAAGGCTACTATTGATGCTTGTATTAAATATAATGCTAAACTTGTTTTCTTTGACAATGTTTATATGTATGATATAAATTCTATTCCTTTTATGACAGAAGAAGCTAAAATTAATCCTCCAAGTAAGAAAGGTAAAGTGAGAAATGAAATAGCTGATATGCTATTAAATTCAATAAAATCTGGTAAACTAACAGCATTGATTGCTCGCTCGGCTGACTTTTATGGACCAAATAATAAAACAAGTGTTTTGCTTGAAACAGTTTACAAAAATTTCAAAAAAGGTAAAGCTGCTAACTGGTTAATTGATTCAAATAAAAAACATTCTTTTACTTATACTCCAGATGCTGCAAAGGCTACAGCAATTTTAGGAATTACTCCTGATGCCTACAACCAAGTTTGGCATTTACCAACTGATAGCAATGCTTTGACTGGTAAGGAAATGGTATCTTTGTTTGCAAAAGAGATGAATGTTAAAGACAAATTAACCGTTCTTCCAATGTGGATACTTAAAATTTTAGGATTATTTATTCCAATAATGAGAGAAATGCCCGAAATGATGTATCAATCTGATAGAGATTATATTTTTGATTCTACTAAATTCAACAAGAGATTTAATTTTACTCCAACAACATACAATGAAGGTGTAAAGCAAACAGTTGAACAAACAAAATTTTAAAAACTAAATCTTTAATATTTTCTAAGTAATTAAAATTTTTGCTATAAATTCTATTTTTAATGTTTTTAGGGTCAATTAATAAAAATAACTTTATATTTGTGAGAATAGACTTCTAAAATTATAAAAATAGTTAAGAATGATAAAAGAAATATTTGAAAAAAACAAAAAATGGGTAAGTGAAAAACTTGCTCAGGACCCTAACTTTTTTAAAAAGTTATCAAAAGGTCAATATCCTGAAACCTTATATATTGGTTGTTCAGATAGTAAAGCCAGGGGAAGTTTTTGTTCACAGAAATATTGCAAATCTTGTTGTTAGTACAGATAACAATATAAATGCTGTAATACAATTTGCAGTCGAACAATTAAAAGTTAAGCATATAATCTTATTTGGGCATTATGAATGTGGTGGTGTTAATGCAGCGATGGATCCTAGTGATATGGGCCAGCTAAATAGTTGGTTACAAATACTTAGAGATGTGTATCGGTATCATAAAGACGAACTAGATGCTATTGAAAGTAAATCTGAAAGATTAGATAGGTTAGTTGAATTAAATGTAAGAGAACAATGTATAAATATCATTAAAATAGATCACGTACAAAAAATGATTCATAGCACTGGGTACCCGATTGTACATGGATTAGTTTTTAATGTTCGTAATGGTCAATTAATAGATTTGGAATTAGATGTTCATTCTATTTTTGAAGAAATTAGAAGCATTTATGATATAAAGCCATTTAAAAAGAAAAAAGCCCATAAAAAACTAAAATAATTACAGGCTTTTATTATAAACTAAACATATCATTATTCAGGTTTTTTCAAAACACCAACACCTAATTCTTTAAGCTGAGTTTCATCAACAATAGATGGTGAGCCATCCATAAGTGATAAACCAGAAGTGGTTTTAGGGAAAGCTATTACATCTCTAATATTTTCAGTACCAACTAAAGTCATTACTAATCTATCTAAACCTAAGGCTATACCACCATGTGGTGGAGCTCCAAATTTCAATGCTTCAATTAAAAATCCAAATTTACTTTCAATTTCTACTTTAGTAAGCCCTAAAAGTTCAAACATCTTTTGTTGGACATTGCTTTCATGAATTCTTACACTTCCACCACCAACTTCAGCTCCATTTATAACTAAATCGTGAGCAATAGCTCTAGTTTTAGATAAATCGGTATCCAATAAGTGTATATCTTCAATTTTAGGACTAGTGAAAGGATGATGCATAGCATGATATGTATTATTTTCTTCGTCATGCTCAAAAAGTGGGAAGTCAAGTACCCAATGAAAACTAAATTTACCTTTAACTTCTGCTAAAACACCTTTTATTCTTGCTATTTCTAATCTCAATGCTCCTAATATGGTATAACTTCTAGTCCATTTATCAGATGAAATTAAAATCAAATCACTATCTTTTGCATTTGTTTTTTCAATAATAGCTTTCATTTCATTTTCAGAAAGAAATTTTGAAATTGGAGATTTAAATTCACCATTCTCTATCTTTACCCAAGCCAATCCTTTAGCACCATATCTTTTAGCAAAGTCCGTTAAATCATCAATTTGTTTTCTAGAAAAATTAGCACAACCCTCAGCATTCAAAGCAGCTATTTCTCCTCCTGAAGCAATTACATCTGCAAAAACTTTAAATCCAGAATCTTTTACAATTTCATTAATTGAATTAAGTTCCATACCAAATCGTAAGTCTGGTTTATCACTTCCATATTTACTCATTGCTTCGAAATAACTCATTCTTTTGAATGGAGTATGAACCTCAAACCCCAATATTTCTTTCCATAATTTTGCAATAAAACCTTCAGTAATATTTAGAATATCATCTTGGTTTACAAATGACATTTCGACATCAATTTGTGTGAACTCAGGCTGTCTATCTGATCTCAAATCTTCATCTCTAAAACACTTTACGATTTGCATGTATCTATCATATCCAGCAATCA
>JAPLFM010000256.1 GCA_026390675.1 Candidatus Kapaibacterium sp.
AAGGAAAAGCAACAAAAGTCGCAATGTTAGCAGTAGCAAATAAACTGATTTTACAGATATTTGCTATAGCTAAAAGTGGAGAAAAATATGTTGATTGTTATGAAAAAAGACTTGCATTTTAACACAGTTCATCGGATGAATGAATCACAAATCAAACCTAAACTTTCTAAAGAGCATGACGAGGAAGAAAAGCCAGTTATAACAACTCCCATTTTTATTATTCAATCTTTTCTAAGTATATCTTAAGCAACTTATAACCACTATCTTCTCTACAAAATCAATATTTTCAATAACTTATAATTATACGTTTTCTCTAAACTACAAAGGGAGCATTATTTAAGTATCAACTCTTTGCCTGTTATTTTGTTAAGTAAGTTTCCCAAGTTTCGTAAAGTTTATAAATCCTTTCTGAGTCTGGTAAATTATCTGATCTTTTATATGCTATATATATTTTTTCTGTGTCTGATAAATTATTTACCATTTTAAGCCCAACAACATATATTACATTCAAAGGATTTAAACAAACTTTTCCAAAACCTTTTATAACCATATGACCTTGATTGTTATCATTCTTTATTTTAGAAAAATATTGTTCCCACTTTAAATTACTATGGTTTTTGATAAAAACTTCACCAAAATAAATTCCTATATCAATTAATTTAGAATAGGTTTTGTTAGTCAAATCCCAATCGTTTATTTCTATATAGTCAGGTACATTTAATCGTTTCAGTTTATATTCTTCTTGTGATAATTTTTCAACTTCAATATTTTCTTTTAGCCAAGCACCTAGTCTTTTTAATGAGTATTTAGAAAAATCAGCTTCCCAATTTTCAAACTCTTGGCTTGATTGAACCAATCTAATAAGTTGCTTTAATCTATCTTCTTTGTTTGTTTCAAACCATTCTTTGTACTGATTAAATTCACTTTTAGTCTTATCTTTAAAGACAAAACCAAAAGGCAAATTATTTATTATTTGGTATCCCATTGAAATTAATTTTAACCTTAATTTATTAGTTTTAATGAAAAGCTTCGCCTCTTATTGCTGTAGGTATCTTCATATCACCTATAGTTAATCTTACATTTCATAAATGGTCTTTAAGATTGTCCCAAACTGCCTTCGGCACTTCGGGAGCCCTTTCATATTGTTTTTTTTAAGTATTCTAAAGAAATTCTTCATATTGGTTCCTCCCTCCCCGTTTTAAAGTTTTGACGAGACTTTGAAACATTGGGGTAGGGCTGGGGTGGGGTTCTTAGCGTATTGCCAGCTAAGATAATCACTTCATTTCTGATTTTACTCTCCACCATATTTCCAATTCCAAAAACTTCTTCATTTGTAAAACGAATAACTTTAAAACCCATTTCTTTTAGAACTTTTGTTCTTTCAACAAACAGACAAAATCAACAATAAAAAATGCTATTACTTGTTGTCTGCGAAACTTAACTCCCAAATTGCCTTTTTTCAAAAATGTCTAAACAATCTTTTCTGCCATTGTTAAATTATGCCTATTTTCTTTAACATAATGCTTTAAGTGTTTCCACATTTCTTTTGAAGTTGTTACATATTTCATTATCGCAATATAATAACTTATTGTGTCAAATCAGCATTTTTTTAAGAACCCCACCTCTGTCCTCCCCATTTTTTCTAAGTTTCTAAGAAACTTAGAAAAGGGGAGGAAGTAACCAACTTCTAAATACAAATATAAAATAATTATATCATATACTACTAATTGATTTCAAAGAACTTAGCATTTTCTAAAACTTTAAAACTTGCTTAGGAGCATTACCAATCTTTGAAGAAAAGTGATTTCAAAGAATTTAAGAACTCTAACTAATCTTATCAATGACATTCAAGAAAAAGCTATTTTAAAATTAGACTCGGTGAATTACTGATTTTGATACTTCAAAATTACTTAAATTTTCAAATTCAATATTTGATATTTTATTTTTTTTCATAACTTTATATACTTTGCTAGTTATTATTAGAAATGTTGATCCATCAGGAATTATAAAATCAGAGCCATCCCAATTTTCCAAACCTATGTAAAGACCTTTATATAATTGCACTATTGGTCCATTACTAATAATTTTTTTTTCTATAATTGTTGATTTACTAAAATCGATTGCTCCACATCTACCAGTAACTGAAAATCCTTGATAACCCATAAATTCATTTCCACTTTTTTCAAAAATTTTAATTGGATAACTTCTCCAACCTGTAAATCCATTTTATATTAAAATATTAATAAACTTATCAGAAACAATTTGTAAACTCACAAAACATGGATTGAGAAAATCAGTATATTTGGTTCCAGATATTTGATTAAATGTTAAAGGAAAAGTAATATTATAATAGTTTCCAAAAATTAAATTTAATGCCATCTCATTACTAATATTATCATTTACAATACTAATTGGAATTTTTGAAAATTTATTATTTAAAATATAGAATTCATTTATATTCATTTTAACCTCATTTAGTAGTATTATTTGTATTATTTGTCTTATTAACTTCTAAATTTTTATCATGTTTTTTATCAGCTTTACTTTGTAGTTAGATTGATAACAGGAAAAGTACTATTGTTTTTTGTCAAGTATTCTAAAGAAATTCTTCATATTGGTTCCTCCCTCCCCGTTTTAAAGTCTTGACGAGACTTTGAAACATTGGGGTAGGGTTCTTAGCGTATTGCCAGCTAAGATAATCACTTCATTTCTGATTTTACTCTCCACCATATTTCCAATTCCAAAAACTTCTTCATTTGTAAAACGAATAACTTTAAAACCCATTTCTTTTAGAACTTTTGTTCTTTCAA
>JAPLFM010000193.1 GCA_026390675.1 Candidatus Kapaibacterium sp.
CTCTTAATTCGCTAAAAAGATTAATTAATTGCTCATAAGTTAGTGTTTTTTCTTCCATTTTATTTCTTTGTATTTCTTATTTTTATAAACATACGAAAAACCAAATAAATTATTATATTGACTAAACTTAACTCAAATATCTCCGACATTTCCAAAATTCCAAAACTATCAGAATTATAAATATAAGTTAACCAAGCTACATGTATGTTTTCAATAAATACACAAGTATATAATCTTTTGAGGGAGTAAGGAAAATATTACCCTGCCTTAACCTTCTTATATACTAACTTTATTACAGATAATATTTAATGAAAAAATGAGCATATTTGATAATATTCAAGAGTTTGAAACATCTAAAATATTCAGAGAAAAAATTGGATCTTATTGCATAATTAAGAAATTCAAAGCTGATGAAGTAATATTAAGAGAAAATTCTTATATCTCAGCTATACCTATTGTTTCTAAAGGCTCAATTAAAGTAATGAGAACTGATGAAGATGGAAGAGAAATTTTACTTTATTATATCAAAGCTGGTGAAAGTTGTATAATGTCATTCCTTGGTGGAATGCACAATGAAACAAGTAAGATACAAGCAGTGTGTGAGGAAGAAAGTGAAATCTATTTCCTGCCAATAGAAAAATTAACTTCACTCATGAAAGATCATCATGAAATACTAGACTACATTTTCAAATTATATCATAGAAGATTTGAAGAACTACTTGACGTAGTAAATGCAATCGCCTTTAAAAAAATGGATGAAAGAATATTCGACTTCCTTAAAAAGAAAAGTGAAGTTACTCATACTAAGGAATTTCATATTACTCATGAGCAAATAGCAAACGAACTTGGGACAGCAAGGGTAGTGGTTTCTCGCATTTTAAAGCAAATGGAAAGCACAGGGCAAATTACTTTAGGCAGAAATAAAATTACTATATTATAGTTTTTCTCCTTTTGTAACATAAGTAACTGAATGTGTTTTTAAAATGTAGTAATTTTGAATATTAATTTTTACAACATATTAAAAACATATACAAAAGGGGCTTATGTCAAACAAAATCATTATCGACGTTCGCACAAAAGAAGAATTTGCACAAGGCAATATCAAAGGCTCAATAAATATTCCACTACAGCAAATCGAGTTTGAAATAGATAAAATCAAAACAATGGGCGAACCAATTCATCTTTGCTGTGCTTCTGGTAATAGAAGTGGTATTGCTACTTAACTTTTAAAAAGCCATAACATAAATTGCGAAAATATCGGCAGTTGGGCTAATCACATTTAATAATAATAAGAGAAAAATGATACAATTTATAAAAAACATTTTAGGTATTGGACCTAAGGTTGATTTAGGTGAATTAATTCAAAATGGAGCAGTTATAGTTGACGTTCGCACTCCAAATGAATTCAAAAGTGGTAATGTAAAAGGATCTATAAATATTCCTTTAGATGCCTTGATGAATAACTTAAACAAAATCGATAAAAACAAAACCATTATAACTTGTTGTGCATCTGGAGCAAGAAGTGGAATGGCAAAAAGATTGCTTAAAACTAATGGATACGAAGTTCATAATGGTGGCTCTTGGACAAGCGTTAGAAACTATGTAAAACATTAAAAGATATATAATGGAAAACATTAAAAACAAAACATTTTCAGAATTAGTAAAGTCAGATGAACTTTTGCTTGTTGATTTTTCAGCAGAATGGTGTGGACCCTGCAAAATGATGCCACCAATCCTAAAAGAATTAAAAAACATAGTTGGAGCAAAAGTAAATATTATTAAAATTGATGTAGATCAAAATCCGAAATCTGCAGCCCAATTTCAAATCAGATCTGTACCTACTCTAATGCTTTTCAAAAGTGGTAACATACTTTGGAGACAGTCTGGAGTAGTACAGGCAAATGAATTAGAATCTATTATTAACAAACAAAAATAAAATTATGTCAGTAACACATTTGTATGATGTTCAAGTAGCATGGGAAAATGATAGAAAAGGCTTGCTTTCATCGAGTACATTAAACCAAAATATCGAGGTAGTTACACCTCCAGAATTTCCAAAGGGTATAGCAGGAGTTTGGTCGCCAGAGCATTTGTTCGTAGCAGCAATTAATAGTTGCCTTATGACTACTTTTTTAGCAATAGCTGAAAATTCTAAATTAGAATTTACTAGCTTTTCATCTGATGCAACTGGAAAGTTAGAAATGATTGATGGTAAATACTTGATGAGCGAAGTTAATTTACATCCAAAAGTAATAATAAATGAGGGAACAGATAAAGAAAAAGTAGAAAGAATTTTAAATAAATCAGAAGCTGCTTGTTTAATCTCAAATTCCGTTAAATCTAAAATCAATTTCTTTCCAGAAGTAATTTACAATTAATCTCTTAATTATATTCAGGCTATTCTATTTTAAGTTAGCCTGAATATAACTTCGAATACTTATTTAATTTACTTTCGTAAAAACAACTTTACTAGATAAATCTAACTTTCTAAGTAATGACTCAATTTTATTTACAATGTTATCCATTCCAGAATAATTAAGTTTATCCCAATCATCTTGAGGAGTATGATACAAACTATTAGTATTTGTAAAAAAATGTAAAACAGGTACATCTTTTTTGAAAAATGAAGCATTATCACTTGGACCATTACCAGTAGGCATTTTGGTAAGTTTGAAGCTTGTTCCAAATTCTGTATCAACTAATGAATTAAGTTCACTTGCAGAGCCAGTTCCATATATAATTAACTTATCATCTTTCAAACCGCCAATCATATCTAAGTTAAGCATTGACAATGTTTTATTAAGTTGGATAGGTGGATTATCACAAAAAGCTTTTGATCCTAATAATCCCATTTCCTCACAAGAAAATCCAACAAACAAAACTGGATGTTTTAACTTTTCTTTTGAAACTCTCAAAGCTAATTCTAAAATTCCAGCTACACCTGATGCGTTATCATCAGCACCATTATGAATTGCCTTTTCTTTTTTGGTTGATTGCGAGCTTTGATTTCCAAAACCAAGATGGTCGTAATGAGCACCAATTACTATATAATCATCTTTGAAATTTGGGTCAGTTCCTTCTATAAATCCTAAAATATTTGAAGTTTTACTTTTAATTTGATCTATTTTTACATCTAAATCAACTGTAATATTAGGCAAAATAAAGCTTTTAGGCTTTTTGGTTTGCATTATCTCTTTTTCGGTTGGAAAAAGTTCGGCTGTATTTGGGAAATATTTAGAAATTGTTGTGCGATTTACTTGCAAAGCTATAAAATCATTAGAGTTCATACCAAAGTATTGCATTTCATTAAAAACATTTGCTGAATCACCTTGGGGTTTTACAAAAATAATTGCTTTTGCTCCGTGACTTTTTGCGTTACTTACTTTTGAACTAAAACCATATCTTCCATAAAAAGCACCATCTTTTTTATCACCATCAGGAGTGCCAACTATTGCTAATACAATTTTATCTTTTACATCAATTCCTACATAATCATCATACTTTAGTTTTTCATCGCTTATACCAAAACCAACAAAAGCTAATTGACCACTTACAATTCCTGTTCCACTGATTCCATGAGGCAACCAATCTGAATTATTAACTAATTTATTAACTCTTGGTCTGATTTTATCAATTGGTATCCCTGGTTTGGGAATTATTACATTCAAACTAAAATTTGAAGCTTCATTTAAAACTAATTTTGAAACATATTCAAATTCATTTCTATAACTGTTATTTATAGGTTTAGCTCCTAAAGATTTCAATCTATCTTCAATAAATTTAGATGCTATTTCAAAGGTTGCTGTTCCTGGATATCTACCCTCCAATTCATCAGAAGATAAAAACTTAACATCATTTTTCAACCTGTCTATTGGCAATTCTTGCGAGTAAGCAAAATTAGACAACAACACTAAAACAAAAATTATTACAAATATTTTTTTCATTTTATCAAACCTTGTAAATTATAAAGATTCAGTTAAATCTGAAACAGGATCTTTTGATTCTGCTTCTTCTGATTTTACTTTATCAGATTTAGGAAGATTGTCTTCTTTAAGACCACGACCAGTTTTATTTAACTTATTATCACTTTTAAGCTTATCCAATATTGCATCTAAAATCCCATTAATAAACAACTTACTTTTATCAGTTGAATATTTTTTAGCAATGTCTAAAGCTTCATTGATACTGACTTTAGGAGGGATTTCAGGGAAATTTAGTAGTTCTGAAGTTGACATAATTATAAGAATTTTATCAATTGGAGCAATTCTATCTATATCCCAATTTTTAGCAAATTCGTTAAGTAATTTATCTATTTCTTCTCTATTGTTCAAGCAATGGTTAATCAAATTTCTACCAAATTCTACTTCTTCTTCTTTCCAAAGAATTGGTATATCAGCTTCTAGTTCGTATATTTCATCTGGTCTTAGGAGTTTTTCTCTATGATCATCAAAATCTTCACCAAAATTGAAATCTCTATAAAAGATATGAGAAAAAACATCATTGATTGGTAGTTGACAGGTATCGAAAGCAAGTAATATTTGTAAAACTTTTTCTCTAGCAAGTCTGCGAGTACCTTTTGATTGCTTAGTTTTACTTAAGGGGAATAATTCTGTTATGTTAATTGACATAATTTCTTGAAAGAACGCTTTTAAAGAATTTGTATAATTATTATTGGCAATATATTAAAAATCCATAAATTTATATCTATAAAATTATTACAGATTCAAAATTTCCAAATAAAGTATTGAATTTGTAAATAATTACCGAATTGAAATTAAAATTTTCTTGTAGGGATAGAGCATGTTCAACCCTTCTTCAAGATGTCGGACACTTTAAAGATGTCGGACATCTGAAAAAGCAAATCAAAAGTAAGAATTCCTGTGGCATTGTAAAAATCTTTTTCTTTTATTATTTGCAATTAATTAGATAATTTAACACATCTATAAATTAATTATTACTAAATGTTTATGAAATTAATCTTATTATTCATTATTTCTTCAAGCTTACTTTCGCAATCTTTTCTCACATTTCCTAATTCTATTGATTTAGGTAATGTTAGTGTTGGTACTTTAACAATTAAACATTTTGAAGTTAAAAATGAAACAAATGATACTTTCTTTATTGAAAAAATAAAAATTGTAGATGAAATTCCATATAGCATTTTTTTAAAAGGTAATAGAATTAATTTAGAAGGAAATGAATCATTATTCAGGTCATTCGCTAGCGAATCATCTAATATCATTTACCCTAATCAATCGTTTTATGTTAATTTTGAAATAGATTCTCATTATGAAGATTCAATAAGTTTAAGCGGCGGAAAACTTAAAGCAAAAATTGAATTCAAATATGCTAAGTATGGTAAAGATTCTTTAATCAATCATTCCTTTGATGTGAATTTTAGCTGTAGAATAAGAAAAGAACTCTTTATTAGTAATTCAGGATTTATTCAGGATATTCATAGTTGCCCCAATGACGAATATTCAAACTCTATAACTAGGAATTTATATTTATTCAATCTTCAAAATGGAGATGCAGTTTTGGATTCTCTAAAATGGTGGAATGGCGATACAATTGTGAACTTTAGTGGATTAATGAGCAACGGAATTGGAACAAATGACCCTAAATTAATTAATGACTCAATACCTTATAAACTTCAAAAAAATCACTCATATAATTTGAGCTGGTTTTACAAAATGTTAAATTTATATGACAAAAAAGTTTTTATAAATGCTTTTATTACAACTTTTGAAAACAAACACTTTATATTATCAGATAGTATTGAAGTTCGAATTCATCGGAAAAATGAAGGTGTATTTCAAAACAATACTTTTTCTACATTAAAAACTAAGATTAATCAAAAGACTACAAATAAAAATAAGTTTGATATAAGAGGTTGTTCAAATAATGTATTATATTTAGATTCAATAACTTTCATAGATTGGCAAAAAGATGAGCTTCAAATTTATTCGGACTTAGGTTTTCCAATTAGATTAGATAGAGGATTTAACTATAGTTTAAGTTATGACTTTACTCCAAAGAAAACTGGTGAAACTCGTGGTAGAATAAAAGCACACTTCAGAGATGAAGCTGGAAATTACTTTTATAGATATTGTTATTTAACAACTATTGTTGATGATATAAATGACGTAGA
>JAPLFM010000054.1 GCA_026390675.1 Candidatus Kapaibacterium sp.
CACCAAGCATACATCGTTTAGGGCGTGGACTACCAGGGTATCTAATCCTGTTTGCTCCCCACGCTTTCGTGCATGAGCGTCAGTAATGAGCCAGAAGGCCGCCTTCGCCACTGGTATTCCTCCTGATATCTACGTATTTCACTACTACACCAGGAATTCTACCTTCCTCTCTCACACTCAAGATCTGCCGTTTCAAGGGCACTTCCCCGGTTAAGCCGGGGTCTTTAACCCTTGACGCACAAACCCGCCTGCGCACCCTTTATACCCAGTAATTCCGGATAACGCTAAGACCCTACGTATTACCGCGGCTGCTGGCACGTAGTTAGCCGGTCTTTCCTTTGATGGTACATTCCCAGTCCGTAAAACAAACTTTTATTCCCATCCGACAGAAGTTTACGAGACAGAGCCCCTTCATCCTTCACGCGGCGTCGCTGCATCAGAGTTGCCTCCATTGTGCAAAATTCCTCACTGCTGCCTCCCGTAGGAGTTTGGACCGTGTCTCAGTTCCAATGTGGCTGATCGTCCTCTCAGACCAGCTACTGATCGATGCCTTGGTAAGCCATTCCCTTACCAACTAGCTAATCAGACGCAGACTCATCCCATACCGTCCGAAGACTATGATGCCGAAGCACCTCGCCTGATATTAGCCCCAATTTCTCGGGGTTATGTCAGAGTAAGGGGCAGATGATCTACGCGTTACTCACCCTTTCGCCAGTGTATTGCTACCCTAGACTTGCATGTGTTAAGCACGCCGCCAGCGTTCATCCTGAGCCAGGATCAAACTCTCCGTTGATATAATCTATATGATTGTTTGATTCTGATGTTGAATTAACTCAAGGCTTTATTTTTATTAAGTGCTAAACTTAATTATTATTTTACTTGTCTTTACTTCCTATTTTCAAAGAGCGCTTTCTTTTATCCACTTTTCAATTAAATAACTTTTCCGTTATTCGTTTTTCAAGTGGCTTCAAATTTAAGACCTTTTAATTTAATAAGCAAGCTTTTTTTTTATTTTTTAAAAATAATTTTAAAAAGTAGTTTTTTGTTAATTCTCTGTGAATTTACTAATCAACTTATTACTTGAGTCTTGTTTTTCTAAGAACTTCTTTTTGACTTTGTCGTCCAAAAGAGAATTCAAAGTTAAGACGTTTTTGTTGTATATGCAAGCATTATTTTTCTTTTCTTACTATATTTTCTTTAACTAGTCTTACATTAAACACAGTTTCTTATCTCTAAATAATTGAAAATAATGTAATTAAACTTTCAAATATTTTTTAAATATTTTTTTCAATTTACTACTTTTTATTGATTTCTACTTCTTTTTAAAAGACTGATTTTTTCAGTTTTTCTCTTAACATTATATTTACATTCCATTTCAATAGTAATATCAATCCTTATTTTGATTTAAAGCATTAATTTTTTAATGAATTTTAGTAAAAATATTTAATTTTCAATTCGTCACTAATCTTTTAATAATTATATATAGTTGTAATATGAAAGGATCATTATTTGTTTTTGCATTATTAATCATCTTTAACTCAACATCGTTTTCACAAACTTGTTGCAAATCAAATCCAACAGTAGCTTTTGCTAAACTTGTTGATGACCCTAAGTTTAAGTCAAAACACGAGTCTCCTTTGGAACTAAATGAAATCCATCACGCTGGTGATATGATAAGACTTAATATTGACAAAGCAAACGAAGGTAAAGCTTATTTTGTTAAAGCCAAATCTAATTCAAAAAAATATCTTTTAGTTTTTCACGAATGGTGGGGGCTGAATGATTATATTAAGAATGAAGCTGACAGACTATCTGCCGAACTTAAAGATGTAAATGTTATTGCTATTGATCTTTATGATGGTAAGGTAGCAACAAATCCTGATGAAGCTGGTAAATTAATGCAAGGTGTAATTATTGATCGAGCTAAAGCTATTGTAAATGCTGGTATAGAATACTGTGGTAATGATGCTAAAATAGCAACTATTGGTTGGTGCTTTGGAGGTGGATGGTCT
Organism: Candidatus Kapaibacterium sp.; assembly: GCA_026390675.1. Lineage (GTDB taxonomy): Bacteria > Bacteroidota > Ignavibacteria > Kapaibacteriales > UBA2268 > JAPLFM01. Next base: position 2,013 of record JAPLFM010000054.1, read on the forward strand.
ATGCAAGCTGCAATTTTAACTGATAAAAAATTAAAGGCTTGTGTAATGTATTATGGTATGCCTGAAACAGATATTGACAAACTTAAGAATTTGAAGTCAGAAGTTCTAATGATATGGGCTAAGAAAGATCAATGGATAAATGAAAAAGTGGTAAATGAATTTAAACAAAACATGAAAGAAGCCAAGAAGAAACTAACTATTGAAGGATTTGATGCAGAACACGCTTTTGCCAACCCATCAAATCCTAAATTTGATAACAAAGCAGCAAAAAATGCTAATAAAAAAGCTATGTCTTTCTTGAAATCAAAATTAAAATAATTTCCTATATATAAGGATATGCTTTTTTATAAAAATTTGAAATTTTAAATCTAAAAATAGATTAGATTGTATTTGATTTAAATATTTAAACAAGCTTTTGATTTTTTTTACTTGGGCAAAGGGAGATTTCAGACTTCAGGATAACAGAGGAATTTACGTTTAAATAGATTTATCCGATGACTTAAAGTCATCGGATAAATAAGAGATTAAAAACCTTTTAAAGATACAATTATTTATGATAACTACCCTTTATTTATTAACTATCATTTTGTAATTATAAAATTGATTATTTGATTTAACTCTTATCAAATAAATACCATTATTCAATTCTGTTTTACTTAAATAATAGCTATTTCCATTTGTTTTTGTTGAAGTTAATTTACTTCCAAGTAAGTTGTAAACTATCACTTCTTCAATATTATCAAGTCCTTCTATTTTCAAAGTTTCATTAAAATCTTTAAATTTAATACTATGCAAATCAATTTCTTCATCTTCAACTCCAAGAGGACTTTTGCTTAAGGCAAAAGAGCAATCATAACCAGCAGAAATTGAAGTCCAGCCTCTGTTAGTGCCTATTTGAATTGGTTTATTAATATTCAATGTGTCATTATTACCTAACTGACCAAAACTGTTTTTGCCCCAAGACCAAAGCTCTCCATTCATTTTTAAAGCCAATGAATGATTTTCCCCAGCAGATATTACTTTCCAATCATTGTTTGTTCCAATTTGAACAGGAATATTTCTATTAATATTTGTACCATCACCTAATTGTCCAAAATCATTTTTGCCCCAAGCCCATAAAGTCCCATCTGTTTTAATAGCTAAAGAATAACCTGTTCCTCCTGAGATTATTTTCCAATCATTATCACTACCAATTCTTACTGTCGACTTTTTACTTTCATAAGTACCATCACCTAATTCTCCAAATAAATTATTTCCTATTGACCATAAAGAATTGTCTTTTTTTAGCATTAATATATGAGTATGTCCTGCAGAGACATCAAACCAATTAGTTTCAATACTCATTTTTATATCGCCTAATTCTGATAGCCGCCCCCAAGCCATAAGAGAACCATCGAATTTAATTCCAACTGAATAAATATAATTTGATACTATTTTACTAAAATTTGAGAGAACTTTTAATGGGGAATCAATCCACGACTCAGGACCTTGATTTGAAACTACAATATCAACATAACATTGTTTGTAAACATTCTCTCCCCAAGAATATAATGAACCATCTTCTTTCATAGCACATAAATGTTTGCTTCCAATTGATATTTCTTTCCAATCAATATCATTATTTTGTAAAATTAAATTTATGTCAAATCGTTCAAATGGAAAACTAGAACCTTTATAACTACTACTCCAAAGAGTACCATTTGATTTTATAGCAATTTTTTGATTTGAATTAGTCTTAATATTTAAAAATTCTTGACTTGCATCAATTAGTTTTGGAATAGTATAATTTTGATTACTTGAAGTATCTATTATTTTTGAAACATTACTTCCCCAAGCCCAAAGCTCATAACCATATTTTTTATAAGCAATGAAATCCGTACCTAAAGTTGCATTTTCATTAAACAAATTTATTTCTTTCTTATCTGAGTCAAAAGTATAAGATCCATTTTTAGGAGTTAGAGTATATTTTCCACTCGAAATATTTACGAACTTATAAGAACCATCACTTTTACTAATAGTAAATGTACTTGATTCTCCACTTAAATATATTTTTACATCTTTA
>JAPLFM010000090.1 GCA_026390675.1 Candidatus Kapaibacterium sp.
CTTGAAGGTATTAATTCTAAAATACAATTAGCAAAGAAAAGAGCGAGAGGATATAGAAATATTGAAAACTTTATTAATATGATTTACTTCATTTCTGGAAAACTTAAATTTGATTACCCACTCTATTTAGCGTAGAGCCATATTTAATGCAGATTCTAAATGTAAGATATTTGATTTGCAAGGTAGTTTAATTTTAGAATCAATAATTCCAAATGGTTCAAATACTTTGATTATTATTGAACTTTTAACTAATGGATTGTATTTTGTTAAAATCAATAATGAAATTAATACCTTTTTCAAATGGTAAAAAGTATTTTTTTCATTTGTACTTCTTTATTTTTGGCATAATTGTAAAAGTTAACATTAAAATACAAAGTATTCCATAATTACTATTAACTAGCTTACTTACAATTGTAATGATTATTAAAAACAAGATAATAAAATATTTGTATTTTTGAAAAACTAAGCTTTTATCAATTTCTTTCTTATACACAATTGTAACTACAATTGATAAAAGACTAATAGTTATATCATTTTTGAAGAATTCAAAGATTAAAATAATCATTGGAATAAATAAAAAGAAAAAGTAATTTTGTAGTATCATTTCAATAAAACTAAATTTCTGATTTGCATTTGTCTTTAACTCACCCACTACTTCTAAAACTTCTATTTGATTATTCATAATTATGTCATGATATTTATTTAATTTGTTGTAAATTAGTTAAAACATTAATTAAAAGCAAGAGAAAATAATACAATGACTTACTAACTCTCAAAAATCTTTTTGGCTCTTTAACGTTTCTATTTAATTGAAAATATATAAAAATATAAAAGTAAATGGAAATAGTAGAATTTTGGACTTATTGCTCGGCAAATGGTATTATACTTGAAGCAGAGCAGCGTGAACAAATCAAACGTTACGAAAGTGAAATGCGATATTGGAACAAACAAGTGAACTTGATTTCAAGGAAAGATGAAGATAATTTCCTTGAAAAGCACGTTTTCCACTCACTTTCAATTATGAAATATATTGAAATTCCTTCTAAGTCAGTTTGTTTGGATATTGGTACTGGTGGTGGCTTGCCAGGCATTCCTCTTGCTATTGCCAACCCAACTATAAAAATGTTACTTATGGATTCGATAGCTAAAAAGTTGACGATTACAAGACTTTTTGCTCAACATACTGGTATTAAAGGCTTAAGAGCTGAAACTGGTAGAGTAGAAGATTTAGCTAAGAACAAAGAACATATTGGTAAATATGATTTTATATTTGCAAGAGCAGTTACTGGTTTAGTTCACCTTTGCGATTGGTCTTTTCCATTATTGAAAAAAACTGGTAAAATGGTTTTTCTAAAAGGTGGTACTCTGATGAACGAGAAAAAAAATGCTTTAGAAAAGTATCCAAATTTGGAAATTGAAGAGCATTTGATAAAGTTCAAGGGTTATGATAACTTTGAAAAAGAAGAAAAGAAAGTTTTAATTTGTTCATTCAAATAAATCAAATGAAAATAAAAATTTTATTATTAGCTTTAGTTTTAATATTTACTTCGGAAAATGGATTTAGCCAAAAATCTCAAAACTTAATAAAACTTGCAAGAGTTAAATATAGTGGTGGGGGAGATTGGTACAATGATCCTTCTGGAGAAGTAAACCTTTTGAAATTTGTAGCTCAAAATACAAATGCAAAAGTAGATCCAGTTTATGAATTTGTTGATTTGACTACAGATAAAATTTTTACATACCCAATGCTTTTTTTGACTGGTCATGGTAATGTAAATTTAACTGATGTTGAAGTAAAAAATCTTAAGTCATATCTCGAAGGTGGTGGATTTCTTTATATAGATGATGATTATGGATTGGATAAGTTTATAACAAAAGAACTAAAAAAAGTTTTTCCAAATCAAGAATTAGTCGAAATTCCTTTTACTCATCCAATATTTCATATTAAGTACGACTTCCCAAATGGTGTACCTAAAATTCACGAACATGATGACAAACAGCCAAAAACTTTTGGGCTCTTTTTAAATGGAAGGTTATGCCTGGTTTATACTTTAGAAAGCAATCCAAGTGATGGTTGGGTAGATTCTGAAGTTCATGGTGATTCTACAGAAAAAAGGCTAAAAAGCCTGCAATTTGGTGCAAATATTATCCTTTATGCTTTAACTTATTAATTTGAATATCAAAAAATATGACAGAAATTTCTCTTAAATATCAAGAATTAGTATCCAGATTAGAAAATGTTAAAAGAACTGAAGCATTAAGACTTCTTTTAACTGCATTATTAAATTTTGTAGCTATTATTTGTACAGTTACATTAATTGCTGCAATTATTGAAATAATCGCTCAAGGTAATACAACTTTTAGAATAAGTTTAGTTGCAATATGTTTAGTTTTAATTTCTGCTTCTTTTTCATTGCTATTTTACAAACCAATTCTAAGAATTTTTGGAATTAAATTCACTCCAACAATTGAACAAATTGCATTAAGAATTGGAGACAAGTACCCAGATATTAAAGATAACTTATGTAATGCAGTTCAGCTTATTTCCAATACAAATGAAAGTTCAAATGATTTAGCATTTTCAGCTTTTGAAGATATAAACACCAAGGTAAGAGAGAAAGATTTTTCTGTAATTATTGAAAAGCAAGACTTAAAAAAATCTTTAGTTTTGTTTTTGTTTACCTTAGTAGTTTCTATGGCTTCTTTTGGTTTTTCAAGTAATATGAGTTCGGCATTTTATAGATTATCTCATTTTAATCAATCATTTATTCCTCCTGCTCCTTTTCAGCTTTTTGTATATCCTAAAATTCAGAAATCTCTTAGGGGTGAGCAAGAAGTAATTTACGTAAAAGCAATAGGCAAAGCACCTGAGTATATTAATCTAAATTTGAAAGAATTAAATCAAGAAAAATATGATTCATATAAGCTAAGATTAGATACTTCAAATACTTATGTATATGTAATTAGTTCAATCAAAAACTCAATTGAGTTTTATGCTGAAGCTAATTGGCTTTCTGAAAAAGTTAATTCTGATATTGGTAAAATCACAGTTTCAGATAAGCCAATGGTGCGTAGTATTTCAGGTACATTGGTATATCCAAGCTATACACATCAAGCAAGTAGAAAAATTGATGAACAAAGTGCTGACATTACTGCATTATTGGGTTCAAATGTTAATATTGAAATTACATCAAATAAAGAGATTGATTCTGCTTATATTGTATTTGAAGATTTAAATATTAACGATTCATCGAGTCAAAATTCAAACAAAACAAAACAAAGAATATCAACTAATGGAAAGACAGGTAAAGTTAATTTTAGAATTACTAAAAATGCAAGTTACTATTTCCAAATAATTGATAAAGACGGACTTACTAACCAAAGTCCAATTAGGTATCAAATTAATACTCTCATTGATGGCAATCCTGCAATTTCATTGATAGAACCAACAGCTAATGCACAAGTGAATGAAAATGCTATACTACCATTGAAAGTGAGTATTGCAGATGATTATGGTTTTAAAGTATTAAAACTAAATTATAAGCTTTCTAAATCTCAATATACTTCACCTGATAAAGAGTTTAAATCAAAAGAAATTGCAATCAACTTAAATGAACTTAATCAAGATATATCTTATGTTTGGGATTTGAAAGAACTAGGAATTTCTCCTGAAGATGAATTTGAATTCTATTTAGAAATATTTGACAATGATAATGTAACAGGTCCAAAATCGGCCAAAACTCAAATTCTAACTGTTCGTCTGCCTTCACTTGATGAGGTAATGAAACAAGCTGATAATACTCAAAAAGATGTTCAACAAGATTTGCAAAAAGTAGTTGAACAAGCAAAAGAACTTAAAAAAGATATTGAAGAATTACAGAAAGAATTGAAAAAAGATGCACTTAAAAACAAAGTGGATTGGGATGACAAAAAGAAAGCAGAAAACATTCAGAAAAAACAAGAGGACTTAAAAAAGAAAGTTGAGGAAACGCAAAGTAAGCTTAGTGATATGACTAAAAAACTTGAAGAAAATCAAATGCTTTCACCAGAAACTTTGCAGAAATATGCAGAAATGCAGAAACTTCTTAATGAAGTAAAAAATTCTGATATGATGAAAATGCAACAGAAAATGAGTGAGCAATTAGACAAAATGACTCCTCAAGAAATGCAAAAAGCTATGGAAAATTTCAAGATGAATGATGAACAATTCCGTAAAGGTATTGAGAGATCTATGAAAATGCTTGAAAAAATGAAGATTGAACAAAAAACTGATGCTATTACCAAAAAAGCTGAAGAGCTTGCAAAAGACCAAAAAGAACTAAGCGAAAAAACTAAAAATTCAAACCCTAAAGATGAAAAGTCTCAAAAAGATTTGGCTAAAGCTCAAGACAAACTTCAAAAAGAACTTGATAAGCTAGTAAATGACTTGCAAAGTCTTGAAAAAGATATGAAAAAGCAAGATGAAAAAAATCCATTAGGCAAAGAAATGGATAAAGCAAAGCAAGAGCTAAATAAAGAGCAAACTCAAAAAGAAATGCAAGATGCTGAAGATAATATTGAAAAAGGAGAAAACGATAAAGCAGAAGAAAACCAAAAGAATGCTGAAAAAAATCTAAAAAAGCTTGCTCAACAAATGAAGCAAATGAAAAAGAAAATGAAGCAAGACAATAAAAAAGAAGTTGCTAAAAAGCTTCAAAAAGCAATGTCTGACTTGGTTGAAATTTCTAAACAACAAGAGCAGTTAAAAAATCAAACACAAAGCTCGGATAATAATTCTACTCAATTGCCTGAGATAAATAGAAAGCAAGGACAATTGGAAGATGCTTTGGAAAATGTTGCA
>JAPLFM010000035.1 GCA_026390675.1 Candidatus Kapaibacterium sp.
ATAAATTAGGTGATTTTGTAAGTAAAAAAAATGCAATGCGAATTACTATTTTACTTTATATGTTAGTTCATATTTGGGCAATGAATCCAATGCTTCTTCTTGCAGCATTAGTTTTAGGATTACATTGGGGATATATGTATTATAAATTTGGAAGTTTAATTCCAGGAATTATATCTCATTCTTTGTGGGATACAATAATTTTTGTAATTTTACCAATATCATTAAACTAAAAATCAAAAAATAAATATGAAAGCTGTTATATTAAACCAACACGGTGGACCAGAAGTCCTAGAATATGTCGAAGATTTCCCAATGCCTGAGCTTAAACCGGGTGAAGTACTGGTGAAAATAAAGTCAACTTCATTAAACAAAGTTGATACTGTGATTAGAAAAGGATATCCAGGATTAACTCTTGGTTTCCCTCATATTCTTGGTGGTGATATCGCTGGCGAAGTTGTTGATATAAGTCAAGGAATAGGAGATGATTTAATTGGAAGCAGAGTAGTAGTATATCCACTCATTTTACCTAATGAAAGGAATCCAAAATATAATGGTCGTGAACATCTCAATAAAGGTTGGAAATATTTTGGAATGCATTTAAATGGATCTTATGCTGAATATGTTGCTGTTCCTACAAATTCATTGATAAAACTGCCAGATGATATTTCTTATGAATCTGCAGCAGCTCTTCCAGTAGCAGGATTAACTGCATATAATGCAGTTGTTAGAGTAGGTAGATTAAATGAAAGAGATACTTTTTTTATTTGGGGTGGTTCTGGTGGAATGGGAACTATCGCAATTCAAGTTGCCAAAGCTTCGGGTGCAACAGTAATTGCAACTTGTGGTAAAAATGATAAAAAACAAACACTTTTAGATCTTGGTGCTGATTATGTATTTAATCACCACGAAGATGATGTTTTAGCTGAAGTTAAAAAACTTTTCCCTGATGGTATTGATTTAGTATTGGATTATGTTGGTCCTGTTACTTTTGATAAATCATTTGCAATGGTAGCAACCGGTGGAAAAATACTTTTGTGTGGAATGATTACTGGCCGAGAAGTTAATTTAAATATTCAACAAACATACTTCCGTCAGATAAGTATTAATGGACTTTTTCTTGGAGCTCAACACGATTTTTCAAACCTACTTCAATTAGTGGCAGCTGATGAGGTTAAGCCTGTTATAGCTCGTACTTTTGATTTAAAAGATATGGCTGAGGCTCATAAACTTTTAGAAAGTGGTGATTTTGTTGGCAAAATAATGATAAATATTTAATTTAGAATTAATTCCCATCAGTTTTTTAATTACTGATGGGAATATAAAAATAACTAACATAATACTATATTCACATCTTCTCTCTTAGCCAATCCAGATTCAATAAACTTATCTAAATAGATTTCTCCAATGATATATTTAGTATTTCCATTGGTATATGTTTCTTCAATATTATGAAATATAGGCTTATTTACGGCTTTATCATTGTCAAACCTTATATACGCTTTTAAAATTTGTTCATTACTAATTTTAAAACCCTCAATTCCATTTTTCTTTTTATATTCATATTTGTAATTGTGCTTGAGTGCCGAGACATCAGCAAGTAATGCCGAGCCAGTCGCAATACCCCCAGCACCTTTACCTATAAAAAATTGTTTGTCCAAAAAGACACTCTCTACTGATACACCATTTTTTTCTGCTTCTACCTGAAAAAACCTATCATTAATTTTTGTAAACTTAGGAAAAACATAAGCGTAAATTTTATTATCGATTTTATAACTTTTAGCTATTAGCTTAATTTTTAATCCTTTTTCATTGCAGTATTTAATATCAAAATCATTAATCTTATTTATACCAAAATTAAAAATTTCTTTTGGATTGATAAATTCACCAAATGCGTGTGCTATTACTATTGTTAGTTTATATTTAGAGTCATACCCTTCAACGTCAAGTTTTGGATTGCTTTCAGCAAAACCTTTTTCTTGAGCTTCTTTCAAAGATTCAGCATAAGATTTTCCATTATCAAACATATTAGTTAGAATATAATTTGTAGAACCATTGAAAATTCCTTCAACAGAATTTATCAAATCATTATCATAATATTCCTCTAAATTCCTGATAATAGGAATACTCGCACAACAAGCTGCTTCATAAAGAATTGGTTTCCAATATTTTTGTTGAAGTTGGAATATTTTTTCAAAATTTTCAGCAATCATTTTCTTATTTGCAGTAACAAGTGATTTGCCATTTTGTAATGCTTTTTCAGCAATAACTAAAGCAAATTCCGCATCATCTATTGCTTCAATTATAATATCTATTTCAGGATTAGAAAATATTTCTTCTGCATTAAATGTTAGAAGTGAATTTACTAAATTTCTTTCTTCAGTTTGTTTATTGTTCTTAACACAAATCTTAACAATTTCAGCATTTAAATTTGGTGAACGATCTAAAACTGTTTTAAAACCTTGTCCAACTATACCATATCCAAATAATCCAATTTTAAGTTTATTACTCATTATTTATTACCCTCCAAAAATCTCAAAGTGTCGATTAAATCATTCAATAAATCTTCTGCATCTTCCAAACCAACTGATATTCTTATTAATGAATCACTAATACCAGCTTTCTTCCTAACTTCACTTGGAGTTGACTTATGAGTCATTTGTGCAGGGTGGCAAATCAAACTTTTTACTCCTCCAAGACTCTCAGCTAGTTTAAATAGTTTTGTTGAACTAACGAATTTATTTGCTTCATCGATTGTATCAGTTTTAAGATCAAATGAAATTATCCCACCATACAGTCTATTTTGCTGTTCTTTAGCAATTAAATGATTCTTGTGACTTTCAAAGCCCGGATAAAAGATATTATTTGTTAATCCACTTTCTTTCAAGCCTTTTGCTATGTATAAAGCATTGCTACAATGCTTTTCAAATCTTAGACTAAGAGTTTCAATTCCTCGAATTACAAGCCAACTATCCCAAGGTCCAAGAATTCCACCAGTAGAATTTTGAATAAATTTTATTTTTGCACCTAGCTCTTGATTGGCGGTAACGACAAGCCCAGCAATCACATCTGAATGTCCTGCTAGATACTTAGTAGCCGAGTGTACTACAATATCAGCTCCCAATTCTACTCCTCTTTGCGAGATTGGAGTAGCAAAAGTATTATCTAAAACTGTTAAAATGTTTTTTGATTTTGCAAATTTACTTATCCTCTTTATATCTGAAATTTTCAGAGTAGGATTGGTAGGACTTTCTAGCCATATTATTTTTGTTTTGTCATTTACAGCAATGATGATGTTTTCAACTTCAGTAGCATCAACATAAGTTACTTTTATTCCAAATTTACTATATATATGTGTAAATAGTCTAAAAGTACCACCATAGATATCATCAACTGCAACTACTTCATCACCTGAAGAAAGTAACTTTACTACTGCATCTATAGCAGCTGCTATTAAATCTTCTAATACTTGTCTTGTTGGATTGTTACTTCTTGAATAATCAAATCCTTTATTTACTCCGGGCAATTCTTGCACAAAAGTAGAAGTTTGGTAGATAGGTACTGAGATAGCTCCAGTAAGCTCATCAATAGGTAATGAGTGAATGATTTGTGTTGAGAAATTCATATATAAATCCTAATAATAATTGAAAAAAATATTTTTTTGATTAAACTTATTAGAATTATGAGGGTTGGTTTTGTGGACTTATCGTAAAGGGATAAAAAAATCCCTTCCGATAAGTCGGAAGAGATTTATATAAAGATAGATTTATTTAAATTTCATTTTCCAACTTATCTCCCTCAAACATAGTTTGAGATGGAGTTAGCACCTTCGATATACAATCGGGTTGCTAAGACTTCATAGGGCCATTCCCTCAGTCTTTCTTGATAAGCATTTTTGTTTTTGTTAAGAACTCGAATCCAAAGTTAAGAATTATATCTTAGAAATGCAAATTAATATTTATTTTATTTTTTTTATAATATAACACTCGAAATATATTAAAAAATTGATTAAATTACATTTCGGTAAATGTACTTTCTATATCATTAATATAAATTAATTATGGATTTAAAAATTGAATTAGAAAAACTAATTGAAACAGGGAATATGAAACTTCCTGTTTTGCCAAGAGTTGCTGCAAAAGTTTTGAGTATAATTAATGATCCTAATGTTAATATACACGAATTGACAAATCTAATTCAACAAGATCAAGCTATTTCCACTCACGTTTTACGAATTGCAAATTCGGCAGCATTTGCTCCAATTACCGAGATTGTATCTATTCAACAAGCTATTACTAGATTAGGTTTTAGGATATTGACTGAAATTACTTTGTCTATTTCTTTACAGTCTGATATATTTAAGTCTAGAATGTATCATCATGAAATGGTGATGCTTTGGAAGCATTCTTTACTTGCTGGATTGTGGGCAAAAAGAGTTGCTTTTCATAAAAAATACAATGTTGAAGCTACATTTTTAGGTGGCTTGCTTCATGAAATTGGTAAGCCAATTTTGATAAATTCGATTAGTGATTTAACCTCTGAAACTCATACAAAAGTAGATTATGATACTTTGGAAGAAATTTTATCTCAATACCATATTATTGTTTCTAAAAAATTAATGAATGAGTGGAATTTACCTAAACTTGTTAGTTCGATTGCTTGTGATTATTATGATTTACAAAATTGCAAAGCTAATATTAAAGAAGCATCAGTTGTTTTTATTGCAAATAAATTAACTAATGCAACTCTTAATAATGAATCTCTTGAAGAAGTACTTTTACTAAGTGAATGGAATAATTTGAATTACTATAGAGATGAAATAGAAGATTTGATTTTAGAAAAAGATAAACTTTTAGAAATAATGCATTCAATGGTGATTTAAATGTTAGACTATGATTATGTAATTATTGGTAGCGGTCCTGGTGGTCAAAAAGCTGCAATTCAAGCTTCAAAGTTTGGGAAAAAAGTAGTTATAATTGAGAAAGAATTAAAAGTGGGTGGTCATTGTGTTTATAAAGGTACTATACCATCAAAAACCTTTAGAGAAGCTGCTATTGCAATTTATAGAATGAAAAAATATGGTAATATTTTTGATTTTAAGCTACGTGAAGATTTGGAGATACAATCGCTTTTAACAAGACTTGATAGCGTCTTGAAAGCTCATTTTAATTTTATTTCTGAACAATTAGAAAGTAATGAAATCCCTGTAATACATGGAAGAGCATCATTTATTGATAAAAATACGATTGAAGTTTACAAACTTGATGGAAGTAAAGAAATAATTACAACTGAATATGTGATAATATCAACTGGTTCAAGCCCACGAGTGCCAACAGATATGTATGTTGATCATGAACATATTCTGGATAGTGATTCTATATTAAATTTAATTTACTTACCGCAATCCTTGGTTATACTTGGTGCAGGAGTAATAGCTTGTGAATATGCAAGTGCTTTTGCACTTTTAGGTACAAAAGTTACTATATTGGATAGGGCTGAAAGACCTCTTACTTTTATGGATAAAGAACTTACAGATAGATATGTTAAAGAATTTGAAAGTTTTGGAGGTACATTTAAAGGTAATTCTAAATACAAATCTGTTCTTTTTGATGGAATTTCAAAAGTAAAAATAGAACTTGAAAGTGGTGAAACTATTGAAACTGAAAAAGTATTATTTGCATTAGGTAGGGTAGCGAATTTAAGTAAACTAAAATTAGAAAATGCTGGATTAGAAATCAATGATAGAAACAATTTAACTGTTAATAAAGAATATCAAACTAGTGTAAATAATATTTATGCTGTTGGAGATGTTATAGGTTTTCCTTCATTGGCATCTACATCTATGGAGCAGGGAAGACTTGCTGTAAGGAATTCATTAGGAATGCATTCAGGTCATGAATTTTCAAATCTACCTATTGGTATATATGCTGTTCCTGAAATTGCTTGTATTGGTCTGAATGAAGAAGAAGCTAAAGCTAAGTATGAAAATATTTATGTTGGTAGAGCTGATTTCAATGAAATTGCGAGAGCTCAAATTTCTGGTATGACTCATGGCTTACTAAAACTAATTGCTGATGAAGAGCTTAATCTCTTGGGTGTTCATATAATTGGTGAAAATGCTTCGGACTTAATTCATGTAGGAGAACTTGCTATATTAACCAATTGTAAAATCAACATATTTCTAGATAATATAATGAATTTTCCGACTATGGCTGAAGCCTATAGAGTTGCAGCTTTGAATTTATTAAATCAGGTTGTTTAATTTAATTTCATAATTATAAATAATTATCTATTAGGGGTAATTAATAATTTGTCGTCTAAATAAGTGAAATCTTTCAAAATTTTAAAATTATAATTTATGTATTTGAGCTAAACATGAAAAAATATATTCTAATTCTTTTTGTTTTTACAATTCTACTTTCATCTAACTCGTTTTCGCAATGGAAATCTATAAATAATGGATTAATTGGTGGAACTGTAAATTGTATTGTTAAAAATGGTACAATTACTTTTGCAGGAACTTATAGTGGAGGTATATTTTTATCAACTGATGATGGTAATTCTTGGAATTCAAAAAATAATGGCCTAACAAACCTTGATGTTTATGCTTTGGCAGTAAGCGGAAATAATATATTTGCTGGAACTTTTAGTGGCGGAATATTTCTTTCAACTGATTACGGAAATACTTGGGTTGCTAAAAATACTGGATTAACTACTTTAAATATCCAAACATTAGCAGTTATCGGTAGTAATATATTTGCTGGAACTTATTACGGCGGGGTATTCATATCAAAAAATAATGGAGAGTCGTGGACTCAACAAAATGTAGGGTTAGGTACTATTGATATAAGAGCCTTAGCTGTAAGTGGAAATTCTTTATACGCAGTTAGTTATGGAACTAAAAACGGTGTTTATTTAACTAATGATAGTGGTGCAAATTGGAAAGCAATTCATAAAGATGAATTTGATACTAATTTTACATCAATTATTATCAATGGCAGTTCAATATTTGCTGGAACAAGT
>JAPLFM010000095.1 GCA_026390675.1 Candidatus Kapaibacterium sp.
ACAAAAACAAATAAATTAACAATTATCCAATAATTATTTTGATATATAATAGAAAAAAGGTTAATTTTGATAGCATTTAATGAGAGTTGTAAATAAATGAGTTATGGTCTGAATTATCGAAAGAATAGCAAAGTAATTCATTTATTAATATTATTAAAATTCACTAAAATTATTTAAAACATTTTAATTGATATCGTGCAAAATAAAATTATTCTTTTCAGCTTGCTACAATTTGTATTTAATATATCAAATGCGCAGCTTCCAATTGTAAATAGTCCTATCATTCCAACACCAACTCAAACAGTTTATTTAGATCCTAATGGAAATGATTCAAATGCAGGAACATTTGCCTCACCTAAAAAAACATTTTATGCTGCAATAAATAGTTTGAGTTTTGGTATTCCAAATAAAGATGGAGGGAATGCTTATGGTGAAGTTGTATTTAAATCAGGAAATTATTATTTAACTGGTACATCTGGCATCACTCAGGATTATAATAATTGGAGAGCTGTTTCTAATGGAGTTTATGTTTATAAGAATATAAGTATTAAAGGTTTGGGTAATGTAATCTTGCATGGGGATAGTTTATCTGGAAGTTCCCAAATGATATATTTAAGAGGTTCTGGCATAAAGGTTAGTAATATTAAAATCAAAGATTCTAGATTACATGGTGTTGCAATAATAGGTAGTAATATAAAACATCATTCTAATGTCGTTGTCGATAGTGTGTTTGTTGATGGGGCAATTGACAATGGTATTTGGATTACAGGTTACAATAATGTTTTAGTTCAAAATTGTTCAATAAGTAATACTTGTTTAAGAAATTATAATAGTACTGGAGATTGCCATTGGGCTTCTGCTTGTCGTGTTGAAAATAGTAATCATGCAACAGTTATTAATAATGAAATTTTTAATAACTGGGGTGAGGGATTAAATATGAGCCTCGTCAGATATGCAAATATTAAAGATAATAGAGTTTATAATAATTATTCTGTGAACATTTATTGTAATTCTACTTCTAATGCTGTTTATTCTCATAATTTGTCCTATAATACTGATAGTACATTTTGGAGAAACTGTGTTGGAAATGGAAAAACTTCTGCAGATGATGATTTCCCTCTTCTCCAACCTGTTACATATTTTCAAACAGACAGTGTTTATGTTTTTAATAACATAGTCCTAAATGCAAGTATAAGTATATGGGATGCTTTTTCAGGATTTAATAATTTTGCAAATCTAACTAACTTTTTTATTAGTCACAATACTGTAATTGGTGTTTCCGGACAACAAGATCTAAATAAGCCATTAGTTAATATTTCTATGCTTCTACCATTTGTGAGATATAGTAATGTAAACATCTCAAAGAATTTATTTTCTGCGGATACTAATGATATTAAGATAGTTAATTTAAACACCTATGTGCCAAATGGTACCTGCAACCTACCTTGGCAAACAGAAACTTTTTTCAGTAATAACATGTGGAATAAAGTTCCAAATAATTCGAGTTTAAATTTAAGCAAAGAGCTACAAAACTCTGCAATTATTCAAAGTGTAAATTTTAATAATTTAGCTCCCATTATTCCAAATGCTTCAAATCCAACTTTAATTTATACTATACCTTTGGTAAATTATATAACAGATGATTATTTTCATAATCCTAGAAATAGTAACACTAATATTGGTGCAATTGAAACATCAGTAGTTTCTAATGGTATTTTTATAGATACCAAAAACCAGTTCATAAGCCCAAACCCAGTAACAGATATATTAAATTTTAATGAAGAAGTCGTTGCTAAAAATATTAGCATTTATAATATTAATGGTGAACAATTATATGTGAAAAATGATTTTACTGGTAACAGAATTGACGTTTCAAAATTGAAAAGTGGAATTTATTTTTTAGTAATTTCTGATAGCCAAAAAAAAGAGAAGAAAATTAAATTTGTGAAATTGTAGAGACTGGACTAAGTCCTGTTTCTTAGAAAAAATATTAGAGACTGGATTGAATCTTATCTCAACAGATGTTGAATAATTTTATATTTCTATTTAATTCTTTTCCAAATAAAATAAATAGGAATTCCAAGAGCTACAATAAGCAAACCAGGAATTGTATTTGAAGGTTTCATTAGAATTAAGTTTAATGCAAACCCTGCCATTATAACAATATAAACTATCTGTAAAATAGAAGTAAGTATTGATTTGTTGTTTATTTTATCATTTGGATATTTTCTTTTAATTCTGAACAGACCAAATATTGTAATAATATAAAAAATTACAACTACAAACATTATGTAATCGAGTAAATCTGAATATTTGCCAGACAAACAAAGCAGAGAACACCAAATAAATTGTACCCAAAGTGAAAATTCAGGAACATTCCACTTATTCAAATTTTTCATTTTGCTAAAAAACAAACCATCTTCTGCCATTGCTTTGTATACTCTACTTCCAGAAAGTATTAATCCGTTGTTTGCTCCAAAAGTAGAAATTACAAGCAAAACTGTCATAATAATACTTCCTATATTTCCGAACATCATATTCATAACTGATATTCCAACTCTATCCTCACTAGCATATTGTATCCCTTTTTCAACTAAATTCTGACCTGTTGGACTTCCTAACATTGGTAGTACAAATAAGTAACTTAAATTAATTAGAAAATAAAGTACACTAACTCCAACGACTCCAATTATTAAACTCTTTGATACGTTTTTCTCTGGATCTACTACCTCAGTTGATATAAATGTTACATTATTCCAAGCATCACTTGAAAACAGAGGTCCAACTAGTCCAAGTCCTATTGCTGAAATAATTGCAACAAAACTATACTTCTCAAATACAATTTTGCCAGATATTAAACTAATTTTGTCAAAAGAAAAAAAATGATTAAAATTAAATTCATGAATTGAATGATTATTAAAAAATAAAATTCCATAAATGATTATAAATCCAAGAGTAGCAATTTTAATAATTGTAAATAATGATTGGACAAAGCCACCATATTTAATACCTTTTGAATTTATCAAAGTAATCAAAAATAAAGAAAAAACTGAAACTAAGTCAGATGATGTTAATTTGAAACCAAATAAAACGAATAAAATATTACTACTACTTACCCATGGAATTAAAAAAGATAAAAACTTTGAAAAAGCAACTGCAACAGCTGCAATTGCTCCCGACTGTATAACTAAAAAAACTGACCAACCATAAAGAAAAGCAACAAATGAATTGTATGCTTCTTTAATATATTGATATTGCCCACCTGAATGAGGAAATAATTTAGCCATTTGACTAAAGCAATAAGCTCCAATTATTGACAATCCTCCTGAGATTAACCAAACTAAAAGAAATAACATTGGGTTTGCAACTACACGAGCTATATCTGAGCTAACAATATATATTCCTGAACCAATCATTGATCCCATAACAATGTAAATTGCTGTAGAAAGTGAAATCTTGTCTTGTTGCATTATTGTATTTAATAGTTATTAAGAATAGAATTCAAATATAGCTAAAATTAATAGAATATTTTAATAATTAAGTTATAAAATATTAAAATAAATTATGTAATTTGCAAAGTCTTTTCAAAAAAACAGGCTTATAAAATGCGAAAATCAATTCTAATTTTATTAATTCTATTCCTTAGCTCAAACATAGCTTTTTCACAAAAGCAAGGTAAAGAGTTCCTTGATTCAATGCTTTTAGTTTTACCAAAAGCAAAAGAGGACACAAATAAAGTCATTCTTTTATGTGATATTTGTTATGAATATCATGCGAATTATCCTGATTTGGGTATAAAATATGCGAATGAAGCACTCGTTTTAAGTGAGAAGCTAAAGTGGCAAAAAGGTTTTGGGTGGTCTTATGGATGTCTTGGTAATTGTTATTATGTTAAATCAGATTATGCTACTTCCTTATCATACTATTATAAAGCTTCAAAAATATGGGAACAACTAAGAAACCAAAA
>JAPLFM010000154.1 GCA_026390675.1 Candidatus Kapaibacterium sp.
CAAATATTTTTTTTTTTTTTTTTTTAATACTTTTAAAGCAAAAATTAATTTATTTTATACCAGCCATTACCGTGAATATACATAAATGATGAACCAGAATTTGGAGTAATAATTTCATTGCCTCCTAATGCTGAGATAACCAAATTGTTATTATAAGCAATTAGATATAAAATCTTTCCATTTTCGTTGGATGTTAATGTTGGTAATGAAATTGGAGTATTAGATCCGGATACAAGAGCTATTGATATATTTCTAATGTTTATTGCAGTCAAGTTAAAATCACCACCTAAATTTGTTGAAGACAATGTCAAAGCACTATTTACATTTACAACTCTTCCTGTTGTTCCGTCATCAGAAACTTTTAGTGCAGTAGTTCCATTAATACTTGCATTTAAAGCAGTTGAAGTTCCAACTAAAGTTGCATTAATATATAAACCATTATTACCTCCTCCAATAGTTGTGCTACCAAATGAAGATGAAGTAGCTGCCAAATATGGCATATTTCCAACTGATAAAGTCGTGAAAGTACCACTTTTAGCAATAACACCTCCATTGTTTAATGTTATACTACCACTATTAGAAATGTAATTCTCCGTTACAGTTAAACTTCCAGCTGATACATTTAAACCTCCTGTAGTAACTGAAATTCCTTTACCTGCTGTAAGAGTACCAGATGAAACAACAAGACTACCAACTATACTTGCACCTCCACCATTGACTACAAGGCCAGCTCCAGTTGTTAATGTACCCGAAGTGGACATTGAGCCAGTAATTGATAAATCGTTTATTGTTGCTAATCCAGTTACACCTAAGACTTTTGTGTTTACAATTGTAGAAGCTGTAATTGTAGGAGCAGTTAAACTTGTTGTTCCAGTTGCCGTCCCAAAGTTTAAAGTTGTAATATTACCAGTAGTTGTTGTTAAAGTTGGAGCATTAACTGAGCTTGTGAAGTTTGCATTTGAAACAGCTAAAGGAGTTGTTTCGTGAATTGTTCTTACAAAAATATCAGTTGCAGTAATACTCGGTGAAGTAAAACTGATTGTAGCAGATCCTGTTCCTGTAGTTAAAACATTTGAACTTGAGTTATTTATACTAGCATCATTAATTATAGCTAAAGGAGTTGTTAAACTTGTAGTAGCAGAAGAAGTTCCAGTTGTTAATGTATTTAAATTAGCATTGATACCGTTTAATCCAACACTAAATCTTGGGTTTTGGTTAAAAGTTGTAGAAGCATTCACTGTTAAACCATCACTTCCTGCATCTCCAATTATAGTGTTTCCTTTGTTTAATACATCTGCATTACTTGTTACTGTATTATTATTTACTATTTGTCCAGTATTTGTTACAGTATTCATATTTTCTACAAAACCATTGAAAGTAGAGCTACCATTAACTAAGTAAACACCATTAACAGTTGTATTACCAGTTATATTAGCACCACCATTTGTAACAACTACTCCTTGACCAGAAGTTATTGTACCTGAAGCATTTATACCACTTAAGTTGGTAACAGTTGATGAAATTGTTCCGACAGTTAAATTAGATACAAATCCTGAAGGAGTTGAAATACTTGTAGTTGCTGAAAAAACACTAGCATTTAATGTATTAACATTAGCTACATTAATATTTGCAATTGGAGCTGAAATACTTGTAGTTGCTGAAGCAACTCCAAAAGTCAAATTTGAAATATTAGCGTTTGTAAAATTAGCTTGAGGAGAACTTAAACTTATTGTAGAAGTTGATGCTCCAACTGTTAAATTTGAAATATTAGCTGTAGAAGTAAAATTATTAGTTGAATTTAAAGTTTTTATATTAGCAAGTGGAGCATTATAACTTATTGTTGCACTAGAAGTTCCAACAGTTTCATTTTCAATATTTGCATTTGTTATATTTGAAAAGGAATTGTTAATTGTTGTAATATTACCAGTAGTTGAATTTAAAGTTGTCAAATTACCAATAGGTGAATTTGTACTAATGGAAGAACTTGATACTCCAGTAGTCAAATTAGTAGAATTAACATCTTTAAAATTACCAGTAATTGCTAAAATTGAAGTGAATGGAATTGTACCATTTAAAGCGTCTAAATTCAAATCAAGATTAATAATTGTTCTATCTTTAATTTTTTGAGAATTAACAGCACCATCAAAAATTCTATCAGTTTTAATTGCGCCTTCTGCAATAACAGGATCAGGGTATGTACCAGTTAAATCTCCACTTGCTGCCCCACTGGGCTTAAAGAAAATATTGGGACTTAGTTTATCCTGAGTTATTGAATTGTTTGGGATTGCATCTAATATTGCAGATGCCTTAATTCTAGGATTTGGCAAAATACCAATTAAATCTCCTCCTAAAGTTTTGACACTGTTTGAAAGCGAATTCAAACTTATAGATCCATCAGCAACTGATAGTGCTTTTAATGCTACACTAGAAGTATCAGTATAAATAGCTCGAAAAGCATAAGGGGAAGTTACTAAAGGTACTCTATCATAAGGAACTTGATTGCCAGAAACAGTTACTTCTAGATAATATTGACCATTAAAAAGTACATTTTCAATTGGGTTTTTAATACCTAGATATATACTAAAAAAACCACTATCTACTTTAACATTTTGTGTTTCTGACCAAATTTCTACACCACCTGTAGGAATTTCAAATAATTTAAAAGTCATTTGAATAATTCCATTTAAAGGTACAGAATTTTTATCTAATAAATTCCCTTGATAACTCATCATTTTAGGTACTTGACTTAACAAATTATTCGAATTTGTCATTAAAACAAACATTACTAACATTATAACAAAATAACTATTCTTTCTCATTTTTATCCTTTTAATATTTTTTAATTTATTTAACTATAACCATAATATTTCGAAGATTGTACGCTTCAAAATAACTTTCACTAACAAATGAAATTGGACTTACTTTTAAATCATAAAAATAAGTACCAGAACTAAGTACTATACCATTTGGTAAAATAGTATTAAATATAATAAAATGGCTTCCTTTTTCTTGAATACCATTTACTAAAACTGCAATTTGGTTTCCACTAACATCATATACAATTAAATCTACTTTTGAAGTATTTACCAACTCATAAATAATATTAGTTTGATTTGAAAATGGGTTTGGAGTATTTTTAATTTTCATAAAATCAGGTACTAAATCAAGTTCGATAACTGTTTGTACTTTGGAACCAACCTTGCTCCAATAACCATTATATAATACTAAATCATTTTTATTTGAATTAATTCTTTTTTCAACTGCCAACTGACCAATGGTACTTTTTATAAAGAAACCACCAAAACTTGCTGGTGCTGAATAAATACCACCATTTGCATTCAAAAATTTAACTAATTTCAATGTCTGGCTATCTGAATCATTATTAATTAGAATTATTAATAATACTATTAAAAACATTTTTATTTTCACTTTTCCCCTATTTAGAAAGATAATTTCTATCATTTAATTTAAAATTTTTCATATCTTTAAAATTGTCTACAGCTTTATACATCATCAAATTAACAATTTCATTTTTATAATTGACATCACTTTTAATTTTTGAATAAAAAGGATGAAACTTCAATTTAGTCTCTGATTTCTCATAGTTTTCAACTGCTAAATCAATTGCTTTTATAATAATTTCAGGTGTAATGTTTAAATTGCCAATATCATTATTTTCAATTGTTTTGCCGATGCTTTCTTTTACATCATTAGTATTTGACAGTTTTGAATTTGTAACATCATCGTTAATATGAGAAGTATCTAACTGTTTATTATCTTTATTATCAGTATTATTTATAACTTCTAAGATAGGATTGTAATTTGGAACTAGTTTAGCTAGTGCTAAATTATTAACATTATTTTTAACTTTTGTTTCATTTAATTCTTTTTTCAATTTTTCAATTGATTTAGATTGATTTATTATATATTTTACAGCATCATTTTGGTTTAATCCAACTGAAATATTAATTACATTAAAATCTGAACTAATTCCATCAGACCAAGCAACACCAACAATTTTTTGATAATCATCTAATTTCATATCTTCTGGATTAATTGCAAAACCAAAACCATTATTCAAACCATTTGGAATTATATAATCTCCTTTTTTTACTTTTCCCATAACTTTAACTGGAACTTGTCCCAAAAACGCAACTTTTTCATATTCATTTTCATAACCAACTTTTGGAGTATTTCCCAAAACAATTGGATTCAAAGATACTACCATATTTTTCTCTGAATTTGTTGTATTTCTCGAAATTTCTCCACCGTTCATACCAACTATATCTCCAATCAAAAATATTTCATTAACATTTTTCTTTTTCAAAAATTCGGCATAATCTCCTGCTCCAGAAGTAAAAGTAATTCCGTTTGTTTCTTCTTTGAAAGTTATAAATGAAACTAAATCTGCAGTAGCTGCTACAGCAGCAGCTATTTTAGAAACCCAAGTAGAACCCTCAGTTACAACAATACCAACTCCAGGTGGGCAAACTACTGCTCCAAAACCAGTGCAAGCTCTAATATCCAAGCCTGCTGCAGTTGTTTTTGCTCCAGCATTAAAAGCATCAACTACAGCAACTAATTCTGCTCCAACTTTTGTTGCTAATGAAACTATATATTCTGCACTATTAATCATTTCAGAATGAGTTTCACCTTGTATTCGACCCCAACTTTTTGAATCATCTCTAAAATCTACAAAATTTTTATCAGAATTTCTACTGCCATTGACTTTAATTGCAATTCCTTGATTAGTGGATTGTACTCTAAGAGCGTAGTCATCAAAATTACTAGCACTTCCATCACCATTACCATAAATTGTTGTTTGTCCATGTTGCTCCAATCTTCCTGTTAAATTTGTGCCACCACTTTTGACAGTTAAACCTTGATCTATACTAATAGTACCAGATGCTCTGATTCCAATATCGTTTGTTACAGTTGATGAAACCCATCCTGCATCTAATCTAGTAATATCACCATGAGCATTCCATAATTGTGGGGTTCTAACACTAACAGTTACAGAAGCAGTTCTTGCAATAATTGAATTAATATCTGTAGTATCAGCAAAAACATGAGGAGTTCTTAAACTTATAGTAACTGAAGCTAAAGATGTCGAAAAATTATTAGCACTTAATCCATTCATACTAGCATTGTCTATTTTTGCATAAGGAGTTATTATACTAGTTGTCGCTGAAGCAGTACCAACTATAATATCATTAATTTTTGCAGAAATACCACTTAAACCAGCAGGGAACCTGATATTTTGATTAAAAATAGTTTCAGCATTAATAATAAATTTATCTGCAAAAGCATCTCCTATCTGTGTATTTCCCAAAACTGACATGTTAGCATTATTTAAAACATCAGAATTATTTGTAACTTTTCCTTGATTTAATACTTCTTTATTATTAATTACATTATCAGAATGGGTAGAAAGTCCTCTTACAGCTAAATTACCATTTAGTTTAGCATTTCCAACAATATTAATTCCACCATTTGAAATGTCCAATCCTTGACCTGCAACAATAGTTCCTGAAGAAGCTACTCCAATCGTGTTAGTCAGAGTTGATGATAATACACCAACAGTTAAATTAGTAAAGTTAGCTTGTGGAGAATTTAATTGAGGAGTATTTATACTCAAAGTAGAAGATATCTTACTAGCAGTCAAATCAGTAGCTTTTAAATTTGGTGTAATAATATTATTTGAATTAACAAAAGTTGAAGAAACATTTGTTGAATTTAAATTAGTAAAATTACCTAATGGACTATTTACACTTATTGAAGCTGATGAAGTTCCAGAGCTAAGAGTATTCACATTTGTATTTCCAAAATATACTAAAGGTGAGGTCAAACTTGTTGAAAAACTAGCTACTGGTGAATTGATACTTATAGTAGAAGAAGTGATTCCAGCGGTTAATGAACTAATATTAGAATTAGTTACTTTTTCATTAACAAATGTTGAAGAAGTACCTACTATATTTGTCAAAAAATTATTAGGAGATTTTACTGAATTTGTAGCAGTAATATTTGTAAAAATTACATCTCCTGAAAGAACTTCAGAATTCAAATCACTTCTCAATATTGAAAAATCTTTTATTTTATCTGATGTAATTGAATTAGCTGATAGTTTATTATTATTAACAGCTCCATTAGCAATAAATGGACCTGGGTAAGTTCCTTCTAAATCACCACTAGCATTTGAACCATTAAAAATTACCGAATTTGGAGCTAATTTATATTTAGTTATACTAAAATCTGGGATATTGTTTGTTAATGCTTCAGGATTAATTCGAGGATTTGGTAAAGTACCAATCAAATCACCTCCTAAAGTCAATACTTCACTTGATAAATTACTTAATTTTACAGAACCATCTTCAAGACTTATTACTTTTTTAGCAACATTTGAAGAATCAGAATAATCAGATCTAAATGAATATGGCGAACTCATTAATGGTGCTCTTTCATATTTCATTTGATTATTATTAAGAGATACTTCTAAATAATACTGCTTATC
The DNA here is from genome assembly GCA_026390675.1 of Candidatus Kapaibacterium sp. Lineage (GTDB taxonomy): Bacteria > Bacteroidota > Ignavibacteria > Kapaibacteriales > UBA2268 > JAPLFM01. Next base: position 6,512 of record JAPLFM010000154.1, read on the forward strand.
AAATTGTAAATCCTTACCAAATTGATTGTTTCTCCCTAAAAAAACACTAAAATATCCATTTTCAACGTTTATATTTTGAACTTCTGACCAAATTGAAGAACCACCAAATTTTAATAAAAACAGGCTAAACTCAATAGATACAAAACCATTATATGGCTGGTTGTTTTTGTCAAGCAACTGACCTTGATAACTCAAAAGACGAGGAACCTGTGAATAAATATTACTGCAATTAAAAAAAAACATCATTGTTAAAAAGAAAATTAAAACATAAGTAGTCTTATTTTTCATAATAATCTCCTAAAATCAATTAAATAAATTGTTATTAAATTTTATTCAATATACAGTTTAAATTATTAAATTATATCCAACATCAGATTTAGTTGTAAACATTTTTGTAACAACAAAAAATAAAATTAACCTTATTATTTGAATAATATTTAAATTTGTATTCTTTTTAAAATATATTTAAGATTATTAAATGAATATTACTGTAATTGGTGCTGCAAAAAGTGGCAAATCTGCAGCCATTTTGGCAAAAAAATTAGGGAATTCGGTGTTTGTAAGTGAATCTGGTAATATTGAAAAGTATAAATATACTATTAATGATTTTGATATAGCTGAAATTAGTTATGAATTTGGTGGTAATACCGAAAGATGTTTTGAAAATTGTGATTTAATAATAACCTCGCCTGGTGTACCTCCAAGTAGTTGGGTTATGATTGAAGCAAAAAAAAGAAATTTAAAAGTAATTGGAGAGATTGAATATGCTTTCCAAAATTTGAAAGGGAATAAAATTGTAGCTATCACTGGGACTAATGGTAAAACAACAACTACAAGTTTAATAAATTTCATATTGAAAACTGCTGGTAAAAAGACAATTCTCGCTGGAAATATTGGAAATCCTTTATGTGATTTTGTTTTATCTTTAACTGGTGGAGAAATAATTGTTATTGAAATGTCTAGTTATCAACTTGATACAATTGATACATTTACCCCAGATATAGCATTAATACTAAACATAACACCCGACCACTTAGGTTACCATGGTAGTTTTGAACATTATACCGATGCTAAGTGGAAAATTACTTTAAACCAATCCAAAGAAAATTTATTAATTTTGAATTACGATGATGAAGCGTTGGGGGGAACACATAATAAAAGTGCCAACGTTGAATACTTTTCTCTCTCACCTATTGCCAATGGCATTTATTCTGAGAATGGTAAAATCGTTTTGATTAATCAGCATAATCGGACAGAGGAATTAATGTTAACTAAGGATATACGCCTACCCGGCGTACATAATCTGTACAATTCTATGGCAGCAGTTTTAGCTGCTCGTCGCCTTGAAATAAGAAACGAAGATATACGCGATGCATTAATGAATTTCTCTGGAGTTGAGCACAGGCTCGAATTTGTAAGAAATTTTAGAAATGTTGAATATATTAATGATTCTAAAGCAACTAACATCAACGCAACTTGGTTTGCTTTAAGCAGTTATTCTGTTCCAATTATTTGGATAGCTGGTGGTAGAGGAGACAATAATGATTATTCTGCTCTTAATACTGTTGTATCAAAAAATGTTAAAACAATTATTTGTTTTGGCGAAGACCAAGATAAAATTTATAACTATTTTAGCCCTACTACTAAATGTATTAAAGCAAGCACAATGGAAAATGCAGTAAAATTTGCACAAAATGATGCTAGTGAAAATGAAATAGTTCTTTTTGCTCCTGCTTGCAAGAGTTTTGATATGTTTGTTAATTTTGAACATAGAGGCGAAGTTTATAAGAAAATAGTAAATAGTTTAGTATAAATTTTATAACTATCAAATCATAATATGAGCAATTTTACAGAAGACACTAAAATAAAAGGACACATAGATTGGTATATATTGCTACCAATTATTGGATTAATGCTTTTTAGTATTGCATTTGTTTATTCAGCAAGTTATACAATTTCAGATTTAAAATTAAGATCTACCGATAATTTGTTTATTAAACATGGAATAAATGTATTGTTAGGTATAATAGTGATGATTATTACATCAGCAATTGATTACCAACATTGGAAAAAAATTTCAAAATATGGTTTGATTGGAGCTATTATACTTTTAGTAATTGTTATTTTTCATGGAGCAGGAGCTAAAGGTGCTACTAGATGGATATCATTAGGTTTTGTTCGGTTCCAACCTTCTGAATTAGCCAAGTTTGCTCTTGTTATACATTTTGCTACTCTACTATCCCAAAAACAAAAAGTAATAAAATCTTTTAATGAAGGATTTTTACCTTTTCTGTTATGGACTGGATTAGTTTGTGTTTTAATTGCTTTGCAACCAAATTTTTCTAATACAGCTGTTATCTTTTTAATTGCCTTTTCAATGATGTTTATTGGAAATATTAATCTACTTCATTTATCGAGTATGTTAGTTGTTTGTATAATTGGTGGCGGTATCTTTGCAGTTTCAGCTACTTATAGATTAAATAGAATTCTTGCCTATTTGGGTATGGGTGATGGTAGTGCTGCTACTGAAAATGTCAATTATCAATTAAATCAAGCCTTGTTAGCAATTGGCAATGGTGGAATACATGGTGTTGGTGCAGGGCAGTCTAGGCAATCTCACATGTTCCTTCCAGAATCTTATGGTGACTTTATTTTTTCCGTAATAGGTGAAGAATATGGTTTTATTGGATTAACTCTAATTATCTTAGCTTTTGTTATGATTTTTTGGCGTGGAATGTCTGTTGCGAAAAAAGCACCTGATAATTTTGGATATTATTTAGCTGTTGGAATTTTAGTTACTTTTGCTTTTTATGTATTTGTAAATGCTGGTGTAAATACAGGATTACTGCCTACAACTGGTGTTCCATTTCCATTTCTATCTTATGGTGGAACTGCTATTTTGATTTATTCATTTGCAATGGGAATTCTTCTTAATATTTCTGCACAAGCCAATGTTTATCCTAGAAATAACTTTGAACAGGATTTAGATGATGATGATGAAGTTGATGAAATTAAGTTAGTAGATTTCAATTAATCATTTTTAAAATATTAATACATTTAATGGATTTGAAATGAAAAAATATATTTTTTTATTTTTGTTTTTAACTTTAAGTAGCAAACTCTTTTCTCAAGAAGATATGAATACTAGAATGATGTTTCAAAGAGATTCATCTACTATTCCAAATACAAGCACTCCTAACCTTTCAACTTATAGATACCAAGACCATGAAAATAAAGATGCTTCGCAAATATTTTTATTTAAAAATGAAGCTGATGTAAATTTAGATGTTCCAATGAAAGAGTATTTGAATGCTATTGTAAAGTACTTAAATGAACATCCTAAAGCTAAAGTTGAAATACTAGGACACTCTGATAATAGTGGAGCTGATGAAGAAAAAATTAAAAGAAGTGAAGCTAGAGCTAGTAATGCAATGTTATATCTAATAGAAAAGGGTATAAGTAAGGATAAAATTACTTCAAAAGGTTGGGGAAGTAAAAAACCAAAAGCAGATAATGGTACAGAAGAAGGTAGAAGTAAAAATAGAAGAATTGAAATTTTAGTAAGATTATAATTAAGTATAAAAATGAAAAAAGCAAAACTCTATTTATTAATATCGTTATTTAGCATAATTTCAGCTTTAAATGTATTGCTATCACAAGAGATTATTAGTGAACAACTTGAATATAGTAGAAGGTATATTTTCCCTTTTGGAAATGAAAATGATTCAAAACTTTCTGATAGTATGAAAAAATTATTAGATATGATGATATTAGTTGTTAAAGAGAAAAATTCAAATTTAAGAATAAAAATAGATTCCCATGCGTTTTCTCTTAAAATCAAATCAGACAAATTGCAGAAATTATCAGAAGATAGAGCAATGAATGCAGTAAGATATATAACAAGCAAGGGTTTGACTAAAGCGAAAGTACTTTATAGAGGTTATGGTGATAGAATGCCAATTTTAGATGCTGCTCTTCCCGAATCTATCCAAAGAAATAACAGAATCGAATTTATGGTAGTCGAAAAATAGAAACATTAAAAGAAATCAAATAATCAATGAAAATACTAATTATAAATTGGCAAGATATTAAAAATCCTTTTGGTGGTGGTGCTGAAGTACATCTGCATGAAATATTTAAAAGAATTGCGTCAATGGGACATTACGTTGAGCTATTTTGTTGTGAAATTGATGGTGAACCAAATGAAGAAATAATTGATGGAATCAATATTTTTAGAAAAGGAAAAAGGAATACTTTTAACTTTGGTGTAAAAAAAATTTATAAAGAGAAATACTCAAATTCTGATTTTGATATAGTTATTGACGACATTAATAAAATCCCTTTTTACACACCTCTATACATTAAAAAACCACTCCTTGCTATTAGTCATCACTTTTTTGGAACAAGTATATTTAAAGAAGCTAACTTAATAGCTGGAACTTATGTTTATTTATCTGAAAAAATCCTTGATTTTGTTTATAAGAAAACTACATTTGTAGTTGTTTCTGAAAGTACTTTAGGTGAATTTTCTAATAGAGGGTTTGACAAAAAGAATTTTTCAATTGTCTTTAATGCTATTGAACCAACCGAATATCCAATGACAATATGTCAAAAAAACCAAGATTTCACAATCACATATTTTGGAAGACTTAAAAAATACAAAAGTGTAGATCATTTGTTTTATGCATTTGCAAAAGTTAAAATCAATAATTCTTCTGCAAAATTGGTTATAATTGGAAGAGGTGATTTTAAAGAATATTTAGAAGAGTTAGGGAAACAGCTTGGAATAAGTGATAGTCTAACCTTTTATGGATTTGTTTCAAAAGATGAAAAATCAAAACTTCTTAGTCAAAGTCATATTGTTGTTAATACTTCTGTAAAAGAAGGTTGGGGAATTACAAATATTGAAGCTAATGCTTGTGGCACTCCTGTAATTTCAGCAAATGTACCCGGTTTGAGAGATTCAGTTAAAAATGGTGTTTCTGGTTTGCTATATGAATATGGAAATATTGAAGAATTATCAAACTCAATTGAAAAAGTAATCAATGACAAAGCCTTACTAAATACTTTAGAAAATGGTGCTTTAGAATGGGCTAAATCTTTCAGTTGGGATAAATCAGCAAAAGTAATGTTAGCAAGAATTGAAGAAGTTATAGATAATTTCAATAAAAAGTAAAAAAATTTTCCAATCGGTTGTGCCTTATAATGATATCTATTACTTATTCATCCTATGACTTTGAGTCATCGTATGTTGCATTTAAGCAATTTTGCAGAAGTTGTTTTTATATTTTTATTTATTATATTTGTATAGATTGAAGTAGGGAAAAGGATAAAGAACGAGAGTAGTCATTGGTTTTAAAAACCCTATCCGATGGTGTTC
>JAPLFM010000221.1:0-1984 GCA_026390675.1 Candidatus Kapaibacterium sp.
TAATAACTAAAACAAATTCCACTATACCAGATCTATCACAAGCATCATCGCAAATATCTTTTAGGTTTACAATTTTACCTCTTTGAAAAGCACCATCACAAGTTATTACTACCCTAGATTGACTATCTTCTATTCTTTCGTGTAAAGCTTCAGTAGAAAATCCTCCATAAACAACAGAATGAATTGCACCTATTCTTGCACAGGCTAACATTGCAATAACTAATTCGGGAACTCTTCCCATATAAATTGTTACTCTATCGCCTTTTTTTACACCCATACTCAAAAGTACATTTGAGAACTTTGAAACTTCTCGATGTAAAGCATAATAAGAAAATGTTTTGCTTTCGCCATTTTCACCTTCCCATATTATTGCTAGCTTATTTCTATTATGAGTTTTAAGATGAACATCAAGGCAGTTATAGGCTATATTAGTTTCTGCATTTGTATAAAATTTATAAAAGGGTTTATTAGAATCATCAATATATTTATCCCACTTTTTAAACCAATGTAGCTCATTAGCTTGACTAATCCAAAAGTCTTCATTGTTTGCAGTAGCATAATCATTTAGTTTATCCCAATCTTTAATACGAGCATTATCAATTACTTCTTGAGATGGATAGAATTTTTCAACTTTTTGAGAAACTATTTCAGACACAAAACCTCCAAAAATTGTATTTTAAATTTTTAATATTATAATTTAAAATTACGAATTTATAGAGTATGAATCAAGATTTAAATTTTAAATAAATCAAATAGATTACTTATTGAGGAAGGATTTTTCTGTTTCAATTACTGTTATTATGTAATCTGATTCAGGTTTCTTTTTTAATTTGGAATATGCTGATGATAATAGAATTTTAAAATCTTCTCTTAACTTAACTTTTTCCTCTTTATTTTGGAGTTGATGCCAAGCTCTTTGGTCAAATAAAGTTCTTAAAGACTTTACAACGTTAGCTGGTTTTTTGGCTGAATCTAATGAAGCAGTTTGAATTGCTTTGTTTAATTTTTTTGATACAGATTTCTGAACATCAATATGATTAGTATCTAAACTAGCCATATTTTTATCATAATAAACTTGAGTTTTTGATTGCAATTGTTCTAAAACTTCTTGATTAGTAAAATCATAGATTTTAAAATTAGTACCCATAAATGGTTTAACGGAAACAGAAATATCATCATTTGAACTAAATCCATTTTTTTTCATTTCAGCAAATATACTTTTACATTTATCAGTAGTAAGGTTTGATTCTACAATCATTAATCCCCCTCTAAGCATTAAATCTCCAAAGACCCCATCTATTCTTTTATGGTTTGATAGAATTGTTTGCCTTATAAACTGCCCTTGATTATAACATCTCTGAAAATCATCACCACCTAAAGCACGACGAGAACGAAGAACCTGCAAAGTTGCATTTGCATTTTTATAACCTAGAAAATCTAAAATTCCCATAGCTTGGGAAAAACCAAATTCAACAAAATAATGTATTTGATCTACTCCAGCTATATTAGCTAATTCCTTTAAATATGCATTCCGACCTTTACCTGCTCTTAATACTGTAAGTTTGTTCTGCCCAGTAGAATCGTCATAACCAGCATCAACATAGGTATCTCTTGGTACAGAATAAATCTCAATTTTACCTGAATCAATTAAAAATGATAAAACATGATTTGCATCAGCATGTTTTGTATTATCACCCAGTCTTGAATCAACTCCTGTAATTGCAATATTTATCCGTCTTCCAGTAAATACTCTTTTAATTTTTTGACCTTGATTATCTAAAACAAAAGGTATATCACCTTCAAAACTATTACTTGTATTAATTATATGAATGTTTGTATCTTTATTTTTTAAAGCTTTTAATGTTGAATCTTCGGAGTTTGTTTCATTAAATTCAGAATTGCTTTCTTTAGAATTGAAATTTGATTCTTGTGAATGTGAATTATTAATAATAAGAGCTATTAGCAACCACAAACTCAATGAAGA